>DXHF01000445.1 GCA_019113605.1 Candidatus Paenibacillus intestinavium | reverse complement strand
AATTTTGAACAATCATCGTTATCATTACCGTTAGCGAAATGCCTTATGTTTGATTTAATTAGCACGATGTTGAAAACAATTGAGGATATGAGTTCCATTAATCAATTCATTGTTTCGTTGCAAACTGATTCGGTAGATATTTTGATGAACTGTCGTACTGTCAATGAAATGAAGGTTCAATTAATTCAAGTACTTCGTCAGGTGTGTGAATTAATTGAACGCGGACGTAAGCAAGACAACCAATTAGTCGATCAAATTATTCAGTATGTTAATGAGCAATATAGTAGCGAGAATCTCAATATCTCAATGATAGGGGAACATTTTGAGCTAACGCCATCTTATTTGTCCAGGCAATTCCGAGACCAAACGGGTGAAGCATTGCTTAGTTTTATTAATAAGATTCGTTTGCGAGAAGCAAAGAGGTTACTTGCCGAGCAGACGATGACGATTAACGACATTTCAAAGAATGTCGGATATGGAGACATTAATACGTTTCACCGTATTTTCAAAAAGTCAGAAGGGATTACGCCTGGGAAATATAGGGAACTACTGTAATTATGCTTGAAAGTGGAAAAAGCCGTACTCTACGGCTTTTTTTCACTTTTTAATGATACTTATCGAAAATGAGCATTGTTAATTTAAAGTTCTGGCATTGATTTTTTACTTTTGATGATATATTTTTATCTCCATTTCGTTTGATAATGTATGTAGAGTGCATACACACTACTAATGCTTTGAGGGGGATTTGTATGAAGCGTCATTTAAGGTTTAATGGGAGGTTCTTTACGCTTATTGTTACTGTAATTATGTTTGGTCTATTGGTGGCATGTTCCAATGGTCAAAAAGAGAATACTGATAAACCAAGTAACACTCCAGCCGCTAGTTCTAATACTCAAGGAAATGCCGAAAAGGAACCATCGGAGCCAGGATCAGTTTATCCTATCGATACAAAAGAAACGATCACTTCTTGGGAGGAAGTGAATGACAACCTCATTACATTCTATGCAAATATCGCGGATACGCCATTCGGTAAACAATTAGAGAAGGAAACTGGCGTTAAGGTTGCTTATACTCATCCTGCTAGCGGACAACGTAAAGATCAGTTTAATCTAATGATCGTTTCTAATAATCTTCCCGATACGATTGAAATTGACTGGACAACAGAATATCCAGGTGGACCAGAGAAAGCGCTTAATGACAAAGTAATCATTCCACTTAATGATCTCATTGAAAACCATGCACCAAACTTAAAGAAAATTCTTCAAGAGAATCCTGAACTTGATAAAATGCTGAAAACCGACAATGGCGAATACTATGTATTCCCAATGATTCGTCCAGATAATGGTCTAGTTTTCCGTGGTCCGATGATTCGTAAAGATTGGCTAGATGAGTTGAAACTTGAAATCCCGACAACAATTGATGAATGGTATGTTGTTTTGAAAGCGTTTAAGGAACAAAAGGGAGCAACAGCTCCATTGACTGCGATGTATACAAATGAACTTAATTTACAAGATGCCTTCATCGGTGCTTATAATACAGCTAACAAGCATTATGTTGATGATAGCGGACAAGTGAAATACGGTCCGATTGATCCACAGTTCAAAGATGCACTTACATTATTAAATAAATGGTATGAAGAAGGTCTTTTTGATAAAGACTTTGCATTAAACACGGAAACTAAAAACTTAACGGCTAAAATGTTAGACAATTCTTCAGGAGCAACAGTACATTTGAATTCTGGAGGAATCGGGGGTTGGACTGAAGCAGGTCGTAAATTAGACCCGAATTTCACTCTAGCAGCTGCTCCATACCCAACATTGAATAAAGGTGAAGTTGCCTTCATCGGTCAACGTAGCTTTGAATATAATTCACCTGCAAGTAAAGCAATCTCTGCTGATGCAAAAAATCCTGAACTTGTTGCACAATGGCTAGATTATGCTTTCAGCGAAGCGGGTAGTGCGCTATTTAACTTTGGTATTGAAGGTGAAAGCTACACAATGGAAAATGGAGTGCCAACATTCACTGATAAAATTACTAATGACCCAACTTACAGCATGAATCAATTAGTTTCACAATACACGAAGCCTAATGGTCCGTTCCTTGGTGATGCACGTAAAAACTTTAATATTTTCCCAGAACAAGATGATGCAATCATTACATGGGCAAAAACAGATGCACTTAAGCATACACTTCCTGGATTTATTACACCTACTGTAGAAGAATCCGCAGAAGTTGCGAAAATCCTTACAGCGGTAAAGAGCTATAAAGAAGAAATGTTTGTAAAATTTGTTATGGGTAGAGAATCCCTTGATAAGTTTGATGAATATGTATCGAAAATTGAAGATATGGGTATCGACCAAGTGACTACGATCTACCAAAATGCGCTAGAACGCTACAACAACAGATAATAATCATTCGGAAATCTACGGATGAAGCCTTTGCTTTATCCGTAGATTATTTCTGGGGGATGGAGAGGAATTGACATGATGGTTTTCACACGTGTATTAAAAGACGTTACCAAAAATAAGATGTTGTACATTATGCTACTACCAGTAGTCTTATATTATATATTGTTTCATTATTGGCCGATGTACGGTGCGATTATCGCATTCAAGGAGTTTAATCCTAGACTTGGTATTCTCGGTAGTCCTTGGGCGGGCTTTGGTCAGTTTATTGATTTTTTCCAAGGAGCTTATTTCTGGAGAACACTTCGCAATACATTTCTAATTAGTGTGTATGGTTTGTTATGGGGCTTTCCTGCTCCGATTATATTGGCGTTATTGCTTAATGAGGTCAAGAGTAAATATTTCAAGAGTACGGTTCAAACGATTACGTACTTGCCACACTTTATATCGCTCGTTGTTATTGCTGGGATAATAAAAGACTTCACTTCTAGTAAAGGAATTATCAATGATATTTTAGCGTTTTTTGGCTGGGAGCGAATTTCACTCTTGCTAGAGCCAGGACTTTTTCGAACGATCTATATCTCAACGGACATATGGCAACATATCGGTTGGGGAACGATTATCTATTTGGCAGCACTTACTGGAGTAGATCCGGAACGTTATGAGGCTGCTAAGATGGATGGCGCTGGTAGATGGAAGCAAATGGTTCATGTGACGATTCCAGGTATGATGCCTACTATAGTCATTTTATTAATTTTAGATGTAGGTCGATTAATGAATCTAGGTTTTGAAAAAATTATTCTATTATACAATCCAGGTGTGTACGAAACTGCCGACGTGATTTCTTCCTATGTTTACAGAGTTGGTCTGCAAGAGTTTAATTTCAGTTATAGCTCTGCAGTGGGGTTGTTTAACTCTGTTATCGGGTTTACTTTGGTCATGTTCTCGAATTGGCTAAGCCGCAAGTTGAATGATACGAGCCTATGGTAATTGCCATTATTAAAGAATAAGAGGGGATTGACATGTTAAACCGTGAAAGCTTGTCAGGGAGAGTATTTGACGTTGGTAATCTAATCTTACTAATCGGACTTTCCATACTTACACTATACCCAGTACTATATGTAGCTTTTGCATCGGTTAGTGATGCAGCTTCACTTATGGCACATAGCGGATTCTTATGGAAGCCACTTGGTTTCTCTTTGGATGCCTATAAAAGTGTTTTCAAAAATCCAATGATCACAAGCGGTTATCTCAATACAATGTTCATTGTTGTCGTTGGCCTGTTCATTAATATATTGCTAACTTCATTCGGAGCATACGCATTGTCCCGCAAAAGTTTATTTTATCGCAAAAAGATCATGCTGTTCATCGTATTTACAATGTTCTTTAGCGGTGGACTAATTCCATTCTACTTTGTCGTAATGAATCTAGGTTTGGGCAATACATTGTGGGCGCTTATTGTCCCGCAAGCTATGAGTACATTCAATCTAATTATTATGAGAACTTCATTCGAGGCTATTCCTGAAAGTTTGGAGGAATCAGCGAAGATCGATGGTGCAAATGATTTTGTTATTCTATTCAAAATAATACTGCCACTATCATTGCCTGTTATTGCGGTTATGCTGCTTTATTATGGTGTTAGTCACTGGAATGCATGGTTCAATGCATCGATCTTCCTACAGGATCGTGCCTTATATCCATTGCAATTAGTACTACGTGAAATATTACTATTAGGAGAAGCAAGTGGTATGGCAGAAGGGGCAGGTGACTCCGACATGGCGATGCTGTCAGCAACGATAAAGTACGCCACAATCATGGTCGCTACAGTACCGATTCTCTGCGTCTACCCATTCATGCAAAAGTATTTTGTTAAGGGTGCATTACTAGGTTCGATTAAAGGGTAGGAGGAATACGAAGTGCAAACTAAGAAAGTAGGGGCTGTGCAATTTGATGTTGATTGGGCGGAGTTTATGGCCAAACAAGATATGGACTGGGTTGTTCGACCACTCTCTTGGGATGCGGGGGCATTCATCGGCAATGGAACGATTGGTGCGATGGTTTATGGTGAAGAGCATGCTAGTCAGCGCAATATACTCCGCTTCGTAATGGGCAGAACAGATATTATTGCACATACAGAAGGAAGGACGAACTTTGATCCGCGTGTACCGATTGGCGAATTCCATTTAGTGTTAGAGGGCTGGATGTATAATCCGATTAGCTTAAGATTAGATATCTGGAATGCTGAGCTAAGCGCACATATTACAACGACAACTGGAGAAGTGAAACTACGTGCATTAATTTTAAGCGATAGCCCTTTGATGGTTGTAGAACTATTTACATCGACAGGCGAAGCGGGTGCAAAGCTAGAATGGATTCCTTATTCCGAACTTGATTCTGTATTACAGAATTCCGATGGAATAAATATGAATCAGTATATTCCACAAATAGAAGTAGGGCGCTATGAACAAGATGGCATGATGATAGGGACACAAAGTTATAGTCAGAAAGCGTTGGATGGATGTACAACAGCTTGGAAGACAACACGCTCAGATCATAACCATGTAATCAATCTGGTATCTATCGTAAAAGGGACAGACGAGTATGCTAAAAATAGAGCAGTAACGGAAATTGTATCTGCTACAAATCAATCGCTAGAGTCACTTGTTGATGATCATCGACAATGGTGGCATCGTTATTATGAGCAAAGCTTCGTATCGATACCTGATGCAAAACTAGAAAGTTTTTACTGGATTCAAATGTATAAGCTTGCTTCTGCGGCAAGAGAAAATACGCCAATCATTGATAATATTGGGCCTTGGTTGACATCAACGCCATGGGCGGGCGCGTGGTTTAATATGAATGTACAGCTAAGCTACTCTCCTGTCTATACGGCGAATCGACTAAATATTGGGCAATCACTCATACATGCATTGCAAGCGAATTGGAATCAATTAATTGCTAATGTACCGAAACCGTTTCAACATAATTCCTCTGGATTAGGGCGAAGCAGCAGTCTGGATATGAAAAGCGAGCTTGATGATGAAACTGGGAATTTGACATGGGTTTGTCATTGTATATGGCGGCATTATCGTCATGCGATGAATGATGATTTACTGCGTGATTTACTGTACCCATTGTTACGACGAAGCATTAATTATTACTTGCATATTATCGAAGAGAAAGATGGTTATTGGCATTTGCCGCCAACGATATCTCCAGAATACGGTTCTTTCAAGAAGTTAAAGGTGCAGGATTGTCATTATGATCTAGCGCTACTACGCTGGGGCTGTCAAACATTAATATCGGTTTGCCAGCGACTTGGTTTGGATGACCCACTGGAGGAGAAATGGCGAGATGTTATGAAGCGGTTGACCTCTTTTCCGATCGATGAAACTGGACTTTTGATCGGAGCAAAGACGCCTATAGCCTTCGGTCATCGCCATTTCAGTCATCTGTTTGCCATCTATCCTCTTCACCTGCTGGATATAGACAAGATGGCAGAACGAGAGTTAATGAAACGTTCGCTGAAAACTTGGCTTAGTTTGGAAGGCGATTTGCGTGGCTTTAGCTTCACGGGTGCGGCCTCTATTGCTGCAACACTCGAGCAGGGGGACATGGCGCTTAATTGTTTGCAGACGTTATTGCAAATGATTACGCCAAATACGATGTATAAGGAAGCAGGTCCAGTTATCGAAACACCTCTAGCAGGAGCGGAGGCCATTCATGATATGCTCTTGCAAAGCTGGGGTGATACCATCCGTATATTCCCAGCTGTTCCAGAGGAATGGGAAGATGCTGCCTTTCATGATTTGCGAGCAGAAGGTGCATTTCTTGTAAGTGCAGTCAGAAAGTGTGGACAAACTGCATTCGTGCGTGTGAAGAGCTTAGCTGGTGAGCCATGCAAGATCAAAGTTAACGATTGGATTGAACATCATAAGACAGTTAACGTTCTAGATTCACAGAAAAATCCCTGGAAAGGTATTTGGAGCCAAGAACAGACAGGCTCCCTCGAGCTTGAATTACAGACAGGAGAAGAAATCGTGATCACTGCTGGCGATGTAGATCTTTCCGCATTAACGATTAGTCCAGTCAAGCCGAATAAGCCAGTACGCAATTTCTTTGGGGGCCATACACCATGGCGGGAATTTAGCTTGCCATAACCTTTTGTATCACCGATAACAAGATTGAGAGAAGTTCATTGGGGAAAACCTGATGAGCTTTTTTTGTGTGCATCCAGCATAGGCGCTAGCTAAAGGATTCGCAATTGAAGGTGTTCTCGTAAAAATAGTGCACAAAAAAATCGAAATAGTGCACAATAACGAAAAAGCTTTAAGGCTATAATTGAAGCAGTGTAATGACGGAAAATGATAAAAAAACGGAGTGATAACGATGTGGCAGAAAGCAATTGAGGATGCTTTGCAAAAAGTAAAACAAAATATACCTCGATTTACAGAGTAGTTTCCACTTGTCATCTTTGGATACTGCGGCTTAACAACATAAGTGGAAACTGATTGTGCCTGACCAACGGGGACATAAGAACATAATAATAAAGCGGATATGAATAAAAATAAGTATTTTCTCAAGCCTATACACCCCTTTGGTTTTTAAATAGATATTTCTGCATAGTGATATTCTAACTAGGCAAGGTTAAGTGGAGGTAAAGAATGAAAGAAAACGAAGTTGAAGAGCAAATATTCAATGAGGAGTATATGGAATGTCATTTGTAGATGAGAACTATTTCAGAACATGTCTAGCGGCTCTTCCGATACAAAAAAGCTATACAAAAGCAGAATTACTAATAGATGCTTTCAGGCTGCAGCAAGCAGATGAAATCGAAATATATTATACCCCCCATAATGAATATGTAAATGTAGCGGCAAAGGTTATGATCGTTGGCATTACTCCTGGCTGGAAGCAACTGGAGATTGCTTATAGAACGGCAATACAGTCATTAAAGCAACATAAGACGTATGAAGAGGCTTGTAAGGATGCAAAAATTGCAGCGAGGTTCGCAGGAGCTACGCGCGTTAATTTAATTCAAATGCTAGATGAAATAGGGATACACAATCTATGTGGAATTTCAAGTGCAGAGCAATTATTTGATCGAAACTGTACTCTTCTACACACCACATCATTAGTTCGTTATCCTGTATTTGTTGCTAAGCGTAATTATAATGGCCATAATCCCTCCTTAATAAGGAATGAATTTCTTGAAGAAGCAGCGCTGCAATCTTTTGTGATTGAGTTAGAGATGTTAGAAAAACCGCTTATTGTACCGTTAGGTAAATCAGTAGAAAGCTTCCTTCGTCATCTAATACGGCTGGGGTTAATCGCAGAGCATCATGTTATATGGGGATTTCCGCATCCATCAGGTGCTAACGGTCATCGTCTTTCACAATTCGAGGCGGGGAAGGCAGCTATGATTGAAATTATAGAGGAGCTCCAGGTGTAAAACTAATGATGATAACTCAAATTATTAAGAAATACTAGTAGAAAACGAACTAAATACTTGACGTCATATGTATAAACATGATATATTACTATGGTCACTCCAAAGAGATGACATACATATGGAGGATTAGCTCAGCTGGGAGAGCATCTGCCTTACAAGCAGAGGGTCGGCGGTTCGAACCCGTCATCCTCCACCATAAAGAAATCTCAAAAAGTAAAGCAAAGCAGGAAGTAAATTTCGATTACTTTTCGGGGAATGAAACATTGCCGCGGGGTGGAGCAGTTGGCAGCTCGTCGGGCTCATAACCCGAAGGTCACAGGTTCAAGTCCTGTCCACGCAACCAAATTCACTAATAGAAGAGATTTAATAATACGGAGCTGTGGTGTAGAGGCCTAACATGCCTGCCTGTCACGCAGGAGACCGCGAGTTCGAATCTCGTCAGCTCCGCCATTTAACTTCTATTATGTTTGGCTCGGTAGCTCAGTCGGTAGAGCAAAGGAC
>DXHF01000444.1 GCA_019113605.1 Candidatus Paenibacillus intestinavium | reverse complement strand
CAACGTTATTATCTACCTACTGGTTCCTTCCTAACAAGTGAAGAACTATTTATGTCAGGTAGCGGCTACGATGATGGACGCCATTATTCCTTAACTGATCATAACGTCGTAGATAATGGTCAAGCAACGGAAGCAGACTTCCAAAGTGCACTTGAGCTATTGCAGCTTTCCGATAGCTTTGTGAATAGCTTACCATTGAAAAAGTCTGCCGCTGCAGATGACGAATAACTTCATTCATTCAAAGTTCTAATTGCAGTAAGAGCCTAGTAGCTCATCAACATACTCAAAATGATGACAAGAGACAACATTCGATTATACAAAAGGCATATGACGCAAAGGTTTCAACTTTGCATCGTATGCCTTTTTTTCTCGTATTATTGATTATCGTATTATTGTTGCCTTGCAGAAATGAAGCACATACGAGTGGACTCACAGGACTCTAATTAGTTAAAAACCAACATTTTAGGGCGTAAGAGGACTCATAGGACGCTACTGATCGTTTAATACTGAACATTTACTAGCAAACGAGTGATTAAGGTCCTGTAAGTCCGCGTAAACTCGAAATGAGCGGAGAACGCAGAAATAAGGTCCTGTGAGTCCACTAGTATTACGATGGGTTCGGTCGGTGGATAGAGGTATACTGCGCTCAGCAGCGAACGCCCACCTCTACATGAGCGGACGGCGATTGGAACAGGGCTTGGTTCTTGCAACACAGCCTACATTTGATTATTTCACCTTCGCTATATCATTTATAGTACAAGTTCATGTCTCTCGTAATACAATTGCTCCTGCAACATAAATGTTTGAACATCTTGTTCTGAGTGGAACAAGGAATAGGCAATCATTAGCTTCGTTAGTGCCGCCTCTGTACTCATTCCCTCAATAATGACAGCCCCCGCTTCAACAAGCTTCGCTGTGGATGCATACTGTGCCTCAGCAGAAGACTTTACAGGGCAAAGATAGATCGTAATGTTCTCTTGTTTACAACGCTTAATGAATTGCGGTAACGAGTATGGACCATCTGTTAATGCACATGCAGTACCTGAATGATATAGATCATGAAGTATAGCAGTCGGGCGACGCTCAGCTGTCCACGAATATAGGTCATAATTTAGACTAGGGTATGGCTTTATATAAACAATATCTGTGTTGAGTTGATCTAATTGTTGCATGATACCCGTATATTTATGCGTTGCTGGTCTAACATTAGCTACTGTAATTCCTCTAGAAACTGTAGATCGTTGCACCACTCCATCTACTAATTGACCTAGCACGAGATCGTATGGACTGCGAAATTGATCAGTAAATGTTTCACATTGCATAATTCTAGAGCCTAGATAAAGTATACTTTCACTACGGTTGTTCTCATATACGACAAACACCCCTGCCGTTGCTCCCTCTTCAATCCACCGCACAGCATTGTAGAAATTACGCAGCCCATTGGCACGATCATCCTGCAGATGATAATTACTCGCAATTATAATTAGTGGAACAGGAATATCGCTAAGCAAGTAGCTTAACATCGCAGCAGAATACGCTAGTGTATCCGAGCCATGTGTTAATATAATAGCATCTATAGATGAATAATCGATTGCACGCAGCTCATTAGCCAGCTCAAGCCACTGCTCTGCCACTAGATTTTCACTTAAAATATTCAATGGCTGCATCGTATAAAATTCAGTTAATGATGTATACTGTTGTTGAAAAAGATCAATTATCATATAGGAACCCGCACTGTTTACATCAACGCTTTGACCTTGCTTCACACTTCCAATCGTTCCGCCTGTAAATACAATCATAATTTTCTTCATTATATATCCCTCTTTACTATGAACAAATAATTACTACGATATATTATTAATATCTACAACACAAAGAATAACATGCCTACATAATGGTAGCATATCTAACTCATATTACAAAGGTTGTCCACTCAAAAGCAGAGTACATCAAAAAGACTTCATCTCCAGTCGTTAGAGCAATCCAACAAAAGTAGATGAAGCCTTATAAGTTTGTTCCTACTTCTTGTCATAACATTCGAAGCAGTTCAATGATTTGTCCTCTAATATTACGCCGTTAATAAATCCATCATTGCAAAAAATTTGTTTTTTGCATTCTACACAGTGGCCAACCAGCTCCTGCATACCAATTTACCCCCATAATTGAAATTTTTTTTACGCACAGCCGTTCAGCGTAATTGATAAAACAGTCTACTGCGATGCTTTCCCCATTCAGCTATACTGCCATTTAACTTCCTCTTCATTAACAAGGGAAAGCCTTCGGACCCCAAAAACCTTATACTCCCTGTAAAAAAAGGGAAAACCTTCAAAGTCATCAGAAAATGACTTCAAGTGTTTGCCCCTAATATACACCTCATCATCACTGCATTGTCCCAATGGAACTTTTTCACAGCCACATCATCTCTATGAAACCTTATGTGATTGGCAGCAGTTAGATCACTACAGCAGTACCACCGGCTTGAAGCTGGTACATAAGATAGTATTTACCTTGCTGTTCCATTAGCACGTCATGATTACCTTGCTCTACAATAACGCCTCGATCAAGGACTAGAATCTGATCCGCCGCACGAATTGTTGATAGGCGATGGGCAATGACGAACGTCGTCCTGCCACGCTTCAATACATCTAATGCCGCTTGAATAACAGCTTCAGTCTCGGTATCAATACTAGCTGTTGCTTCATCGAGAATAAGTATAGCAGGATCATAAGCTAACGCTCTTGCAAACGAGATAAGCTGTCTTTGACCAGCAGATAATGTACTACCTTTCTCTACAACCAATGTATCGATCCCTTTAGGTAATTGCATAAACATCTCATAAGCACCAACCTCCTTCAGTGCTTGCTCAACACGTTCTCTAGAAATATGCGGATTATCTAAGCTGACATTGGTTGCGATTGTACCTGTGAATAGGAATGGATCCTGCAATACAATACCCATATGCTCACGTATTTGCTGCTTAGAGTACCCCTGAATATCCACTCCATCAATCGAGATATGCCCCTGCTCAACATCATAGAAACGAAATAATAGATTCAATATCGAGCTCTTACCTGACCCGGTATGACCAACCAAAGCAACCGTCTCTCCTTGCTTCGCTTCAAAATCGATATCCTTCAAAACGTATTCATCTTCCTTATAAGCAAATGTTACATGATTGAACTTCACATTTCCGCGATAACGAGTCATTTGCTCCTTATCCACTTCGATACCTGGTTCATCCATTAGCTTGAATACTCTTTCGGCTGATACTCGCGCTACTTCAAGATTCGATAATTGATTAACAATACCAACAATCGGATTAAACATACGGTTCAGATAATCAATATAAGCAAACAATAAACCGACAGTAATCGCTGCCCCTAATTGACCCCTCCAGAACATTATAATAATAACGATATAGATAATGTTACGAAATACATTTAATAAATTGTGAGAAGTTAATGAATTTAAGCTAAGCATTTTTTTCTGATATTTGAAATAATAGCTATTCAACTCATCAAATTCCTGCTCCATCGCTTTCTCTTTGCGGAATGCTTGAATAATCGACATTCCTTGAATTGATTCATTAATGTTACCATTGATCTCACTTAACTTAGCACGCAATACGCGGTTGTAGCGCGCTGCGAATTTACGATAAACATAGATCCAAGCAAATAATGCTGGAATTAACGGTAAAGTTACAAGTCCAAGTGTCGGATTCAATATGAATATCGAAATATAAATAGCAGTAATATAAATAAATCCTGTACTAAAGTTTGCAATAACGCCGACATATAATTCACGAATCGCCTCGGTATCATTCGTTACTCGCGAAACGATTTGCCCTGCTGACAAATGATCGTAATACTTTACAGGTAATCGCTGTGTATGAGCAAATACGTCATTACGTAGCTTTTGTACTATTTTATTCGCTGCCGTTTGTAGCATAATGCGCTGGAAATAGACAAAGATGGCGGATAGAATTAACAATGCGCAATAAAATGCAGACAGCTTAATAATATAAGGAATTTCATATTTGTAAAACTGATATACTTCTTCCTTCGTTAATAATACCTTTTCTTGCTCGGTAGCTCCTTCTTCTAATAAATAGAACGTTAATCCCGTCTGTTCAAATGTAATCGAGCCATAGGTTGGTTGATCAGTAACTCGATCCTCGCGCAGCAAATACTTTTGTTGATAGCTGCTAGCCTCTGGTGTCCCTTCATCTACGTAGTACCAGGTTTGATTAATGCCTGTAATATGATTATCGATCATTCTCTTAGCAATAATCGGCCCGACCACTTCTGCACTAAACGCAATGATAAGAAATATTAGGGCAATAATAATATTGTTTTTATAAAGCATCCCGTATTGAAATAATCGCTTACCTGTCGTGCTTGTATTCGTCGTTTCTTGCATATCGATGTTCTCCTGCTCAATATTGTTGCTCATCTACTTCATTCACCTCTCTTACTGCTACGAGCTTAGCTCTAGTTCAATTTGTTGACGGTCATATTGCTCTTTG
>DXHF01000443.1 GCA_019113605.1 Candidatus Paenibacillus intestinavium | reverse complement strand
GAAACGTTCGCTGGACTTCCACTGGCTAAAGGCCAGGAGCTTAGTCGTGAGCTAGGCTGGATCGCAGAAGGTAAAGTTAATATGACTCGAGCAGCATTGCGCTGGATACTCGATCATGAAGCAGTAAGCACCGTTATTCCAGGCTTCAAAAACTCGCAGCAAGTGCTCGATAATCTTGGTGCATTAGATGTACCATCCTTCTCCCAGGATGAAATGTCACGCTTAGAGCAATGGTACAAAGATAATGTACATGAACATATTCGCGGTTCTTATTAATACATGCAAAATTTTCTTGATCTAACATGTCGCTAATTGAATGTGAAATGGCGGAAAGGAAGTTCATCTTATGATGGGCTTTCTTTTTTTTAATCACACACGAGTATTAGGGGAATTATGTCTAAACTATATTCATATCAAAATCAGCTCTGTACTACCATCCTAAATAAAGCGAAACGTTACTCGTTCGCTCCACGCCCTTTACTACAAAGCGAAACAAAACAAAAACTAACCTCATTTCCCTCCGAGCACTCTAGCGGAGAGAACGTATTGCTCTTCTACGCTCTAGCGGAAAGAACTAATCACTCGTGGAGAAGCGATAGCGGTCGTTTTTGTCCTCGGATTTATACCGCTATTCCTATTACAATAAATCCGAGGACAACGGCGATCGGAACAGTGATTGGTTCTTGGAGCGACATCGATCGGAACAGCAATTCGTTCTCGGAGCAAACTACATTAGTCTTAATTTCGCCATCGTCTGTTCATACTGCGTTCATAGTCATTGCTTACTATAGAGGAGTAGCAAAGAAAGGGATGATTAATTATGAATATGGCTTGGAAAGAAATAAAGAAAAGTAAGGCGAAATTTGTTATTGTCGGTTCTATCATTTTTCTAATTAGTTTTTTGACATTTATTATTTCCGGATTAGCAAATGGGTTATCACAAGATAATTCAGCACTGATTAAAGGTATGCCTAAAGGACATTTCTATATGACCAGCGATGCGGATGACACTTATAATTTATCCAGAATAGATAGTGAGCAGCAAGCGAGAGCTTTAAGTCAGTACCCTGACGCCTTCGCTCTTTCTATTCAAATGGGATTTGTAAATGATGAAAACGATAAGCAGCATAGTGTTGCATTCGTTGCCACAACCGAATCTGAATTGTTCCCAACCGTTCAACAAGGCGAAGTTGTATTGAACTCGGATATTGAGGCAGATGGAATTTCGTTACATTCACAGCTGACGAACAATCAATTCAGCGGTCAGCTATCGGTTATAGACTTCGCCAACGAGCAAAAGTTCAGTCATGCTGATGTTGCCTTCATTCATGAGCTCAATTATAAGGAAATGTATCGTACAATGTCTATGCAATTATTATTCATTCCAGGCAATGATGCACCTGTTATTGATGGACTTGTCTCCTTCTCCAATAACGCCTTTTTGAATACGATACCTAGCTATAGTGCAGAGCAAATGACTTTAAATATGATTATATGGTTCCTTATCGGGATTAGCGGATTATTGTTCGCGATCTTCTTCTATATGATGAACGTTCAAAAAATCGGTTTGTATGGCATCTTGAAAGCGATTGGCGTGAAGACAAGCACATTATTCCGCATGATGTGGACGCAAATGATTGTTATAACTGTTATTGCACTTATATTATCGATTGCCGCTAGTCAATTATTCAATGCTGTCGCTCCTGCCGGCATGCCATTTCACTTAAGCTTGAGTGCAACGATTATGCTATCGATCTTATTCCTTATTATTGGTTTTGTTGGTGCAACGCTATCTGGCATTCAGATCAAAAAAGTTGAGCCACTACAAGCTATTCAGCAAGGAGAGATGTAAAATGAGTACATTAATGATATCGAATCTAACGAAAACATTTAGTAATGGTGAAGTGAGTGAACAAATATTGAAGGGGATCAATCTTGAAGTAAATAATGGTGAAGTAACAGCGCTTGTCGGAGCATCCGGTTCTGGAAAGAGTACGTTGCTAACGATTGCTGCTGGACTACAACGTGCATCGAGTGGAAAGATTGTATTTCAGGGCAAGGATCTTATAACGATGTCGCAAGAGGGAATTCGCCAGCTACGTGCAACGCAGTTCGGCTTCATCTTTCAATCCTCACATCTTGTGCCATTTCTAACTGTAGAAGACCAACTATTGCTAATGCTCGATGTAGCGGAGAACAAGCTGAGCAAGCAGGCTCGCAAAAAAGCAGTTACCGAAATGCTAGAGCTCGTTGGGATGAAGCATCGTCAGCATGCTTATCCATCCTCACTGTCTGGAGGGGAGAAACAACGTATCGCTATTGCTCGTGCGATTATTCATCAACCGCAAATGCTGTTTGCTGATGAGCCAACGGCCAGCTTAGATTCTAGTCGTTCGAAGGATGTTATGACTCTTATTCAATCGATAACGAAAAAGCTTAATATTGCAACACTGCTCGTTACCCACGATGAAGAGATGCTGCCTTTCGCAGACCGTATTATTACAATGCGTGATGGTGTTATTCTGTAATATCACCTATATAAAGAAGGCTGGCGAGGTTAGTGTGTGAAGTGCTCCCTGTCAAGTGGACAGTATAAAAAACAAAATAATTAGGTTAGATACCTCGGCTCGTTTCAACAGAGCTGAGGTTCTT
>DXHF01000442.1 GCA_019113605.1 Candidatus Paenibacillus intestinavium | reverse complement strand
GCTATATAGCTTGAATTGATGTTTTTTGTAGTTTCATAATTATCAATAATAAATGAACCTTCAAATTTAGGATATGAAAACCATTGCCTATAGTACTTTCCTTTAATCGTAATCGTCGTATTTTCTACTGTCGTTTCGTCGTCCATTCGAAATTGAACAGCCGAGAACTCTCTATCAATTTTCTGTGGAATGCCAGATAATAAATACATTATTCTCGCTAAAACAGCTATACCGATCAATATCAATAATCCAATCCAGATTGGCTTAACGATTTTACTCATTATTTCGCGTTTGTTTTGCGCAACTAGAAATTTTTCATAGTCTAACTCCTTTTCCTCGTTAGACTCACTTTCAAACTTCGAGAAATTCGGCTTAACATCCATTCGATTCACTCCTTTATATAGTAATTCCGTATTTTCACGTATGTATAATATTCTACTATTATTAGTGTATATAATAATCGCAATGTTTTCCACAATTTGGGACGAGCATTCAAAAAATACATTGAATTAGAACAAACGTTCGTATATAATGGTGTACGAGGTGATAATCATGAACGAATGCTTGGAACTAAAAGATACACCCGAGTCTAATATAACTACAGCTATAGATTATAATTCGCACTACGAGCAAATACTTCAGCAAATTACAGCTATAAAATTAGAGCATGCTGTCATTGAGCTTCAATTGTTTGATGAATATGAGGACTTACGGCTAATTGGAATAATTGAGGATATCGATACTTCTCGGGGTAGTATTAAAATGGATGGTGAATGGTTTGCACTCAATAAAGTCAAAATGATTCTGAGCCCATATTATTCGGAGGACTATAGCGTGAAAAAAGGCCCTAGCTGAGTTAACAGCTATAGCCTTTTTATTATAAACTCTCTAATAATTTCAATATATTTCTTGGCATCATATTCGCTTGTGCCAACATAGCTACACTTACTTGAGCCAATATTTGTGATCTTACAAGATTCATCATTTCCTGGGCCATATCAGCATCTCTAATTCGCGATTCAGCAGCACTTAGATTTATAGACATATTTACTACACTATTATATCTGTGCTCCAACCGATTCTGATAAGCACCGAGCTTCGCACGCCCAGTTGACACATCATCAACAGCTGCTTCCAAGGAAGCTAACGCCCCGCTTGCACCTGCGGCTGTAGAAATATCGAGTCCAGCTATTCCGTTCATTGCATCCCTAATATTCGGCATATCAAAAATGATATGATCATCAGCAGCCGAACCTGCCTGTATCGTTAGTCCTTGGCCAGGTAATGACAAATCACCGTTAATTAACTTAATTCCATTAAAATTACTTTTTTCAGCTATAGCATTAATTTCTTCCTTTAATTGCGAAAATTCCAATTGAAGTTTTGCTCGATCCGAATCCGAATAAGTACCGTTCGCAGACTGATTCGCTAGTACATTCATTCTTTGCAGCATCGCATGAATTTCCTGGGTCGCACCTTCAGCAGTTTGAATTAAAGAAATACCATCTTGTATATTTCTAGAAGCTTGATTTAGCCCATTTATTTGAAATCTCATATTCTCTGATATAGCTAGACCTGCTGCATCATCAGCAGCTCGATTAATACGATATCCAGTAGATAGTCTCTCCATAGCTTTAGAAATTTGATTATTATGTGCATACAAATTATTGAGAACATTCATTGCCATAATATTCGTTCTAATATACATGAATATAACCTCCCCTAGATATTGTATTCCTCTTCTTCCATTATAATGAAATGAAATTTATATTACAATGAGTAACCGTGCTAACCATTTGTTTTTTCTTATTTGCCACAGCATTTTTTATATTTCAAGCCACTACCACATGGGCAAGGTTCATTTCTACCAATCTTATTGGAGGGACCTACCAGAGATAGTACAGGAGGTTTTGATTGTACCTCTTGTGAGAAACTCGCTAGCTCGGCCGGAGTAAACCCAACATTGGACCATAGCCTAGTATCATTATATAGTTCGATGACTAGCCCCGTTACCTTTTGAATTTGCTTCATATCTTTGAATAATACATCTCTTCTCTCAAATTCGAACATAATCTCTTGTAATGGTTCTTCCATTGAACAGGCAAGCTGCACATCATCCATAATATCCGTAGCTAGCATAACATTTATATGCAGTTCATCAATTAAGTGATGATAAAGTTGCTTATAGCTAGGTGTAATTTCATAATACAAATCATCAGCATACTTTAATAAAATCTCTTTGCTTGGCAAATATCTGGGCTTACCCTCCACTAGTTCAAGCAAATCCTCATAATCGTCCATATTATCCTCTTCAAAATACGTACTAATAAAATGTCCATTGTACCATTCATAGGTATGTGGTCTTTGTAAATAGTAGTTAGCAATATCCTCAAACTCTTCTATCGTAATCGCTTGTACATTTTGCCCATTATATATCTCAACAAGTTCCTCTAAACTAATTGTTCCATATAAATGTGTTGCTGCTAATATATATTGTAAAACAAGCTGCTTCTGCTCACGAACTTTCATTAATTCAATCCAATTTATCTCATCATACACAGCTTTAATCTCATCAGGAATTACGAAGCTAAGCTTCTCTTGATCATAGAAGGAGTACAAAATACCTTGCATTTGAAGGAAGCGATACTGCCCAGGTACAATTTTCCCCGTTAATTGTTCTGGATTATTATAGACAGCTTGCCAAAACTCAAGTTCTCGATCCGTCGATAACATCACACTTTTTTCCAAGTATTCAACACTTGCAAGATGCTGCGTTAATGCAGATGCCAAATTTTCTTTATTTAATTTAGAGTAACCTACAAGTTTTACTGTCTTCGCAAATTGTATTAACTCTTCTTTTTTAACTTCCGTTAACAACTCAGCAAGCTTGTGCTTAGCTTCACCATGGATCGCATATTCAATATTCAATGCTTGAAATAATGCTAGCTCAGATGATTCCATCATATTCAACCCTCAATCTAATTAAATTGTATCTATGCTATTAAGTCAGTCCTTTATATTATAGCATTAACCTCAAATATCACCACTTGAAACGATTAGCATTGATGTAATCTGCATAAGACGTTCTGATATATACGAATGTTACTTATCAACAATGAAATTTAACATTGCAATAACAATAAAAATACCGTCATCTATTAGACATTGCATCGCCCAATAAATAACGGTATTAGTCGCTCATCCCTAGTCCATGCTCTTAAGACATATCAATAACAAGTCGATGTTTAAATGGTGTCACCAAATTAATAATAACCTTCTTCGATAATCCTGAAGGTATTGCATTGCGCAACTGAACCTGGAGATGATCTTTAGCTCCACCAGACATGACAAATGTATTACCATCAGCACCTGCAACTTGCAATTGCTCCCCGCTCCAATACCAAACATTTGGTTCAACAGCCTCAAGTCCTTCACTAGAAATCACGGTATCTGGTGAAAATAATAAGGTTACCTGCGTAATCACATCGGGACGCTCATCACTTTCAATCGTTATAACCCATTGCTTCTCATGATGATCTACTCTCATATCAATCTGTTGTTCTTGTACATGCGTTAATGGACGATGCTGATGTGGTAGCAGATACCACGGACTAATGGTTTCTTGAGCAGTTGACGGTAATTGCTCTTTATGAATCGGCCCATAATATCCCTTCTTAAAACCACCACACAAAGCAAAGCCAGTTTCGGTTTCTGTTAATTGTTCCATCATAGTTATTCCAGGGCTAAATGTGCTTGCAATACTTACTGCTACTAATTTGGCAGCTCCTTTTCTTGCGGAAAAGCAAGAAGGCGTTCTCGTCATTAACAAAATCGTTTCGTTACCATCCTTATAACGAACAATTGGAGCTCCAAAGGATGTATGCATACTACTATGTTCAATTAAACCATGATGACCAACCGTTTTCATCTGCTCTAAATGCTTTTCAATCGGATAGTTAAAATTAATTTTCTTCGTGTAACCATCAGGTAGTGGAACTCGTGATATATTGTCAAGATTCGGATAATTCATGACCATTGAACCAAGCAATATATGATTATTGATTGAGCCCATATGACTCAAATTCTGACCTGCAAGATCAAGCATCGTTGCAAACAACGAATGTTGATCTCGTGCTGCCATCCATTGATAGCATAGAAAATATTCACAAATGGAATGACGTGCTCCCCAGTCCTGACGACCAGAGTAATCGGTAATTACTTCTCCATCCTCATAAATAAGGTACGCCATCATTTCCAGATTACGTCTAACTGAATCTAGTAACTCTGGTCGATCCAACCACTGTGAAGCAAAGATTAATGAAATATTCGTAACCGCATTGTATATTCCGTTACTGCGCTCGCTCCATTCACCATCTAATGTACAATCTAACCCCTCATCCAACCACTCTTCTATCCGTGCAACTAAAGCCTCATCCTTGAAATAATAATATAACCATGATAATGCTGCAGTAATGACCCAACGATGATTAGGCGTATGTCCACCACCTGTCAGCATCGCTGGAATCGAACGAAGTAGAAACAATCTCGCTTTTCCAGCTAACTCAACCCCTTGTTCAGAGGAATCCTTCAATAAAACACTATAAACTTGCGCCATTCCATTTACCATAAACGCAGTATCCGGAGGTGAATTATAATTCGTGCTACCAAGTGAAATCGTACCATCCTCATGTTGACGACGATTAATAAAATCAAGTGCTTTATGTAATGCTTCACGCACCGTATTACTTTGATAATAATTTGATTCATTTGCATATAGTGCAGCAACCATCGAGGCAACAGAACTTCCGGTTCCAACATGGGTTGGCGTTGGCAACCCAGTATGCGGCTCTCTAACTCCTCCGTCATTCCGCCCACCATCATTTATTTGTCGCTCTAAGGCATAGGCTACTTCTTGATCATTAAGCAAAACTAATTTTCGCAACAGCTGTCGATTCATTGGTCATCCTCTTCTCTATTGTATTGAACCTCTATCCTGCGCTCTTCTTCGACCTTATTTTTACGATAATCTGTAGGACTCACTCCCACATGCTTCTTAAAAGCTCTACCAAAGGATAATGGAATCTCGTAACCGATCTGAGAAGAGACTTCATTGATGGAATTATCAGTAGATAGTAACAACGTCTTTGCCAATTCGATACGACGCTCCATTACATAATCAGCAAAATTAATACCCAATTGCTCTTTAAATAACTGACTAACATATTTACTATTTAAGTTAAATTGTTCACTGATCAGATTCAGCGATAGCTCTGGACTTACAAAGTTTTCATCCACATATTTTCGGATTTGATGAATAGTCTGCTTTGAATCTTTTGCATTCATATGTTCAGTAAACTGGTTATACAGATCTTGAAGTAAAGTAACTATTGAAAGTGCTACCTCTTGTACAGACTCTTTATAAACCATAACATCCCACTTCGTTTCAAGAACTTCATTCCAAGTTTTCTTCAATTCGGATGGGAGCTTAGCCTGAAGCTGGACGAGTAATCTTTTGAAATACTGCATCAGGTTCATATTTTCATCATTTGTAAATAATTCAGCCTGCCAATTGGCAAAAAACTGTTCAAGTCGTTGTGGCCAATCTTTCTGGTTTCTTCGAAAATCTTGAACCAAGCTATTAATCTCTTGATAATATAAATGAATATTATTACTTCGTACCGGAACTACCTGCTCATAAGGCAATATACGATTACTCCCATATGAAAACTTATACTTTAAAGTTTCAACAGCATCCGTGTAGGAGTGATGCATGTCTTCCCAGTTATGAATGACTTTTCCGACTCCTATCGTAACCGTTAAGCCCATATTAACAGCAACCCACACACGGAATTTGTCTAGTGCTAGTTTCCATTCCTCATATTGCTCCTCGCTATCCATCATTTGAATAAAGCCCATACGATTTAATCTTGTCCATTCAGACCATACATTACCAATATTGAATAAATACTCATGTAGCACATTACTAATCGCAAACTTAATAAGTCCTTGATCATATGAATTATTGTATTTCTTCTCGAAATTCGTATAGTGATCAATTTCAACAATGACTACTACAGCTTTTGTAAATTCGTTAGGAATGACCAATCTGTCCAATGTCAATCCCCATCTTTTATAATTCCCTTCATTATTACTTTCAAGGAGTTTGATAAAAGCTTGCGTTTTACTTTGTTGCATACTTTCTTGAACTTTAGCTTCATATTGCATATTTTCATCATTTAATCGTTCAAGTGCCTTTTGAATAAATGAAAATTCGTCCGTAGAACTTTTATGCGTAATGACATGTTGCTGAAACGATTGAATCTGAGAAACAATCTTCTCAATCGGTCGATAATTACGCTTTGTAATATGAATGGTGTAGATTAGACTAATTAATATGACAGCAAACCCAAAGGCTATCCAACTTCGTGAAATGGTTCTTAAAGCGTACAGTGAAAACGTCGTCTGGAGTCCACTCTGAAACTCCCACTGCATGTATTTGGATGCGATGGTAGTTGTAATTCGTTTAGAGTCATCTAGCTCATTCGTAGCGTAAATTAGCTCATTGTCTCTTGAAAAAATCATCATATAAGTATGATTGGGATCAACGATATGATCCACAATTGACAATAACTTATTAACCGAAACGTTAATCACGATTATACCTTGATCTCCCATTGGCAATTGGGTACGCTGAGTAAATGAAATAACATGATCATGTGATGGCTCAAGGCCGATTCCATCCGAAAAATTTCGAGGAATCGACCAGGCACGAGTTTTATCTGATTTTTGTAATTCATGAAAAATAAATGGTTGATCAGCAAAATCATTAACAGATTCATATGAATCAAGTGATAGCACCTTCTGATCGTATGCTCGATATAAGTATACAGAATGAATAATAGGAAACTCCGCTAAAAGAAATCGCATCGTTTTATTCGCCTCAAAATTAATGAGACCACTCTCTCCCGCATTTTTATTATCCGTATAATTATAAAAATCATATAAACCGTCTCCAACAAGAAGCTTTTCGATCATACGACGCTCTAACGTTGCAAGCTGCGTTTCAAGTGAACTTACAAGATATTGCGTCGTATATTGCTTCGTTTGCTCCGCTTCCTTCATCGAAATTTCCGCAACAACAAATATTGCAATAAATACGATAATGGCTATCGTGACATATAGAATCGGAATATAAGAAAGCAATGTTTTCTTATACCAGTTATTTTTCATAGGTATTCATCATCCCTTTACAGAACCGAGTGTTAAACCGCTTACAAAATATCGCTGTAACCATGGATAGACTAGTAGAATTGGGATCGTTGCGAACATAATACTTGCAGCTTTCAAACTTTCTGGCAGCAATTGTACACCGGCATTAGCTCCCTCTGCCAATGTTACTTCAGAGACCATGTTATTCATGACCATTTGATACAATTTTAATTGCATTGGATATAATTCTTGATTACTAATATAGAACAATGCATCTCGAAAACCGTTCCATCTACCTAC
>DXHF01000441.1 GCA_019113605.1 Candidatus Paenibacillus intestinavium | reverse complement strand
TATTCGACGGCGAATATGCCATTCATTGGATTGTACGGTCCACTATTCACATTAGGTCTTCTTGATCCGATAATGATATAATAGAATGATGAGATGAGGAGGAGCAATATGCTTAGAGGGCTCTATTCCGCTGCATCTGGCATGATTAGTCAGCAGCGACGTCACGATACCGTTACAAATAATATATCTAATATAGAAACGGCCGGCTACAAACAGAATACAACAGCACTACGTTCATTTAACGAAATGTTATTACAGATGACGGGTGTTGAAAGCACTGGGAATAAAACCATTGGAAAGTGGACAGGTGCGGTATTTGGGGAAGAAAGTTTAACGTATCATTCGCAAGGTGATGTAACACAGACGAATAATGCGAACGATTTTGCTATTATTTCTAATATTACAGTAGATGGATTGAGCTTTGATCAATCAGGGAAAGCTATCGCTCAAAATGGTGAAATTACGTATCAGCCGCAAGCATATTTTACACTTCAGAATGCTTCCGGAGAGATGCGATATACTAGAGGTGGCCAATTTACTGTTGACAGTCAAGGTAATCTGCTTACAAATAATGGCGATCATGTGCTTAATACGAACAATCAGCCAATCGTATTACCAGCAGGAGTAAGCATTAATGAGCTTACATTAACTGCTAATCGTCGTCTTGTTACATCAAATGGTGAAGATACGGGCATTCAACTCTTAATCTCTCAAATCGAGAACCCTAACGGATTAGTTCGTGAAGGTGATGGTAATTTCCGATTAGTTTCCGGTACTGCAGAGGCTATTATGGATAACGCTCAAGTGGAAGTAAGGCAAGGTTATATTGAACTTTCAAATGTGGATATGGCACAAGCATCTGTGGATCTAATGGTAGCAGCTCGTGCATATGAGGCGAATCAGAAGATCGTTCAGTATTATGATCAAACGTTGCAAAAATCTGCGAATGAAATTGGGAGAATCTAATGAGCTCAAATAAGTTGGATGATCTTCTAGTGAGGTGTGAAATAGAATGAATAACTCGATGATTAATGCGGTCAACTCCATGAATGCATATCAAAATAAAATTAACACGATATCCGATAACGTTGCCAACCAATATACTGTCGGCTACAAATCAAAATCAGCTGTATTTGATGATCTATTGACGACGACAAAAGAGCAGCCACAAGCGTTTGGACTTGATGGTCGCTTAACTCCGCTTGGTTTCAATCAAGGATGGGGTTCACGCGTAACTGGAATTGCAACGGATTTTACGCAAGGGCCACTTAATCAGACCAATGTGTTGACCGATATGGCAATTGAAGGTAATGCATTATTTGAAATTATTGCTGATAATGCTGGAACAAAAGCATATACGCGAGATGGCTCATTCCAGATTAGTATGAATGCGGCTGGTCAAGGAGTGCTTACAACAAGTGAAGGCTATGCAGTGTCCGGGACATTAGCTGATGGTTCAACAGGCCCGATTATTATTCCAGAGGGACATAATATACAGGTTCAGACGGATGGAACGGTACTGGCTGTAAATAATGGTGGGACAATTAACGTAGGATCTATTAATATTGTTAAAGCAGTTAGACCTGATGCGATGACTGCTATTGCGGATAACTTGTATGCTGTATCGGCGGGCTTGAATGTAGATGAAGTTGTTGCTAGAATAATTCCTAACAGTAACAATAAAGTTGCCATTCGCCAAGGTTACCTAGAGCAATCTAATGTGGATATGGCAACACAAATGACAGATTTAGTTAGAGTGCAGCGAGCTTATCAGTTAGCTGCAAGAGCTTTAAGTTCTAGTGATACGATGATGCAATTAGCTAATAACTTACGCTCGTAAACAGATTGAACGAAGGTGATTGTACAATGAAAGAAAGCGGACATGAAGTGGTGGATCGGAAAAGAACAGCGCAGTCATCAAGCCTTGATGAATATAGGGTGCTTGAAGATACTGAAAGAACGATGCTACTTTCCCGCTCAGACAAACACAAATCCGTCGCACAAAGTGCTGAAGAAGAAGCTCCAGTCAAAGTGAAAGAAGAAGCTACTACGAAAAAGATACCGTGGTGGGCTAGTTCAATATTTTGGATCGTTCGTAAATGCATCGCACCGATCATTATGATTGCCATGCTGTTAGCTGGTCTTTACATTGGCTATGTTATAGTCGGTGGTCAACCAAAGGAAGATGTATTCCAGTGGAGCACATGGCAGCATATGTGGGATTTGATTTTCGCTGAAACTTAGAAAATAGATGAATCTTCAGTTTGATAAATATTGAGCGCAAAAAGAATCAGTCAGCGATTGCTGACTGATTCTTTTTTTATGCGACGAAGCCAATGAAAACCTTGATGAAAAGTTTTCATTTTCCGTGAGGTAGTCTATAATAGTTGAAGGTTACTGTATTCAATATACCAAGAGACCTACCCTTTAGAATATTATTCTAAAAAGCAAGTCTCTTATCTTAACCTTCATTACCTGCAGGACAATGAGGGGTAATATCAGTATAGGGATAACAACACACTTTTATACAAAAAATAATGATAATGTTGGAATGGGTAAAATATACTATGATGGATATCAATGAAATTATGAATGTAATACCACATCGCCCGCCGTTTTTACTTATAGATCGCATTACGGAAGTAGAACCAGGTGTGAGGGCTGTAGGTATCAAAAACGTTACAATGAACGAACCCCACTTTGTAGGGCATTTCCCAGGTTATCCAGTTATGCCGGGAGTATTAATTGTAGAGGCGTTAGCTCAAGTGGGTACTGTAGCTATGCTTACGGTTGAAGGTAATGCAGGTAAGTTAGGATTTTTCGCTGGTATTGACGGATTCCGTTTCCGCGGTCAAGTGACGCCTGGCGATACACTTACTTTAGAAGTTGAGATTACAAGACTTAAAGGATCTATTGGCAAAGGTAAAGGTACAGCTAAAGTAGATGGTAAAGTCGTTGCAGAAGGTGAATTGATGTTTGCTCTATCCGATCCAACTAAGAAATAGAAGAACTACAGTATAGAAAGAGGTTATTGGTAATGGGACAATTGTTGAATGATGAAGTATTGAATAAATATGAGTCATGGCTGAATGATCGTAATATTGATGCAGCTACTAAGCAAGAGCTACAAGAGTTATCAGGTCAAGATGGTGAGATTTTAGATCGTTTTTATCGTGATCTTGAATTCGGTACAGGTGGCTTACGTGGTGTTATGGGTGCAGGTACGAATCGTCTTAATGCTTATACAGTCGGTAAAGCTACTCAAGGACTAGCGAACTGGTTATTGGAATCGAATGTAGCATCACCATCAGCAGTTATTGCACATGATTCGCGTAATAACTCACCACAGTTTGCGCTTGATGCTGCACTTGTATTGGCAGCTAATGGAATTCGCACATATTTATTCAATTCACTTCGTGCCACTCCGCAATTATCTTATGCCGTTCGTGAGTTACAAGCAAGCACTGGCGTTGTTGTAACGGCAAGTCACAATCCTCCTGAATATAATGGTTATAAAGCATATGGCGCTGATGGTTGTCAGTTAATACCTGAGGATGCTGAAAAGGTTATTGCGGCAATTGCTCGCATTGAAAGCTTTGATGAAATTAAGCGTATGGAGCAACAAGCAGCTGAAGAAGCGGGCCTATTAGTATGGCTTGATGAGAAGATCGATAACTCCTATGTTGAAACGGTTGTAGCACAAAGTGTCAACCAAGAGCTACTTCATGGCGATCTAGGTAAAAATTTCAAAGTAGTATTTACACCGCTACATGGTGCAGGTAATCACCCCGTTCGCGATGTGTTAGCAGCTGCAGGGTTTGAACAAGTATACGTTGTAGCACAGCAAGAGCAACCCGATGGATATTTCAGTACAGTCAAGTCTCCAAATCCAGAGGAGAAAGAAGCATTTACACTTGCAATCGAGCTTGCTCAAGAAGTAGGTGCGGATGTTATTGTTGGTACTGATCCAGATGCAGACCGTATGGGTGCTGTTGTGAAAAACAATGAAGGTGAATATGTAGTACTTACAGGTAACCAATCGGGAGCGTTAATGATTCATTACTTGTTAAGTCAATTACAGCAACGTGGACAATTACCTGATAATGGCGTGGTCATCAAAACAATTGTAACGAGTGAGATGGGTGAAGCAGTCGCTAAGCATTATGGTGCAGCTGTAGAAAATACGCTTACCGGGTTCAAATATATTGGTGAGAAAATGACGGCTTATGAAGCGTCAGGAGAAAAAACATTTTTATTCGGATACGAAGAAAGCTATGGCTACCTTACTGGTACGTATGCGCGCGATAAAGATGCGATTGTTGCAGCAATGTTAATATGTGAAGCTGCAGCATATTATAGTACACAAGGCAAAACATTGTATGATGTCTTGCAGGAATTGTACCAACAATTCGGTTACTATCTCGAAACACAACAATCACGTACATTGAAAGGAATCGATGGCGTACAGCAAATCGCTGCCATTATGAATGGCTTCCGCGAGCAGCCTCCAGTGGAAATTGCTGGTGTAGCTGTAACTGAGGTGCTTGACTACTCCAAAGGTATTCAAGGGCTACGTTCTGAAAATGTATTGAAATATATGCTTGCAGACGGTTCTTGGTTCTGCTTGCGTCCATCCGGTACTGAGCCGAAAATTAAAGTGTACTTCGCGGTGAAGGGTTCTTCCACAGAGGATTCGATTTACAAACAGGAGTGTATATCTACAGCAGTAATGCAACGTGTAGACTCCCTATAGAGGTAACTCAAATTGTCTACTTGTGATCACGATGGTTATGCTAACGTAGCATAGTCGACGGCGAATATGAAACGAACTTGGAAAGTACGGTTCGCGTGTACCAACTACGTACACTTGCGCTTCCGCCTTTCTCAAGTAACGTTCCACCTGCTCGGTTCTGAAAGCCTTCTTTTTGAACTTTCATTGGAATGGGTGGTTCAAAAAGCAGACTTTGATAACGATGATTGGTTTTGTAGCTTAGTCGGCGTCAAATATGAAGTAAGCTTGGGAAGTGTGCAATTTTTTAGATTGTAAGCAATTGTTTACTCGTTTTTTCACAGCCACTAAGAGGGATTGTTTTCAGTGCTTTAAACCTATAGTTTAGCAGGTATTCATCTGAATATAGGCAGGTTGTTGAGCTATGTATGTAAGCGCTACACTTCTTATGTAGTTAACTCTTAAGGGGGAAAAAAAATGCTAAAGAAACACAGGTTGTTAATAATGTTGTGCCTTGTTTTTGTTTTAGTAATCTCTGCATGTAGTGGAAATACAGGAGGTAACAAAACAGGAAATAATGCTACTCCTGGTACATCAAGTGATCCAGTAGTTACAGAAGATGTACCAGATGAAGAGGTTGAAGTAGTTAATGAGAACCCAAATGCAACACCTGAAATGGATTTTGATCTTGGTGGAAAAACAGTCAAGTTTGTAGCTTGGTTTGATCTTGCAATACAACAAGATGGCCCTGACAATATTCAGCGTCAAAAAAATTTAGATGCATTAATGGAAAAACATAATTTCAAAGTTGAATATGTTAGTTTGACTTATGACGAGTATGTTGAAAAAGTATCCGCTTCGTTACTAGCAAACGATCCGGTCGGAGATATTCTCTTGATTAGTAGACCTTGGGCAATTCCTAGTATGGTGCAGCAGGACTTCTTCTGGCCGCTGGATGAATATACAAAGAACGATAAAGCATTCAGTCCAAGTGGTAAAGCATTCTCCGAATACGATGGAAAAACATACGGTTTTTCTATTTATGATGGGGAAAATGGTGCGAACGGTATCATTTACAACAAAACTTTGATGAACGAACTGGGCTTGAAGCCTTTGCAAGAGTACGTTAATGAAGACAATTGGAACTGGGATACTTTCACTCAAGTTGCTAAAGAAGGAAACCGAGATACGAATAACGATGGAGAAATAGACGCTTGGGGTCTTGCAAATGTGTCTATTGATGCGGCAATGGCTTCTAATTTCACTGACTTTACTAATGGGGATAAGCAAGCTTTAGATGATCCAAAAACGATGGAAGTGTTTAATCACATAAGTACGTTTGCAACAGAGAAGCTTGTAAGACCGACAGAAGGTGGAGACTGGACGGAGCCAACACAATTCTTCCGTCAAGGTAATACATTGATGGTTAATGGTTCAATGTATGAAATTGGTGGATACCGTACAGATATGCCTGACTCTGAAATTGGATTTGTACCATATCCAAAATCTCCAAGTGCAACAGAATACACTAGTGTAACTGCAGCACCTTCTTTCTACGTTATTCCGAAAGCGGTTCAAAATCCAGAGCAGATGGTGTACATCATGGAAAAAATCCAAGAGTACGACTCTGTTAGTGAGTATGCAGCTCAAGCTTACTATGAATCAATTTTCGATAATGAGGAAGATGTTGCTAACTTAAGAA
>DXHF01000440.1 GCA_019113605.1 Candidatus Paenibacillus intestinavium | reverse complement strand
TAGCTCATAATCCCCTGTCTTCGGTACCACCAATAACCCGCCATTTTCTTCAGTCGCAGCATCAATCGCCGTCCATGCCGCAATACAGTTGCCTGGTTCTACTTGTAAATAGAAGTTATCTTGATGAAGTGCCTGTCCGCGTGAACCCGGAGGTTTATAATAAAACATACTTTGTGCCGCTAATGCCTCTTCACCATAGAGATCAGCTAATACTTGCAGAACTGGCCTATGCAGCATGTATTTCTTTGCAGTTTCATTATAACGATGCGGATGCATTACCCGAGGATAGCGCTTCAATGGATCTTCCTCTATTTCATCAAGAACCGGTTCAAAATATCCAGCAATCGTCGTATGACTTATTTCCTCAAATGTATGCTCAATCTCTTGTAAATTTTCCTCTGAAAATAATCCTTTTACAATTAAGTAACCCTCGCTTTCAAAACGAGTAATTTCCTCTTCCGTCAACCTCATTAATTGCCGATTCATTATCGATCACAGCCCCTCTATCACTTTTGCTAACTTCTTGACATTAGATTACACTTTTACGTATGTTAGAGGAAGTAAGATTACTGCTGAAAAGTATCGGGATTCTGCTACCGCATATTTCGGAAAGGGGATTGACCATGCCTATTTATAACCGTCCAACTATTAATAACGTGCTGCATTATTCGACGATCATTAGTGGTCACTTTGATGAGGACGATTCGTATTATACACACAGACAACACGGTAGATCCGATTGGCTCATCGTCTATACCGTTAGTGGCGAGGGCTACTTTCGTACACCTGCTGGAGAAAGGTACTGCGGCGCAGGCGATATTACCCTACTGCGAGCTGATGTTCCTCATGAGTATGGTACTGTACAAGGTCAGCGTTGGAATTTCATTTGGGTACACTTCCACAAACTACCGGAAATCGATTATTTACCTACCGATGAAGTACTTATTCATACTTTGCCCGACGGATACTTACGAGAGAGAATCTATCATATCTTTTTGAATCTGCTTCACGATTCGCGCAATCGTTTTAGCTTTTGGAACATACTTTGTGAAAATTCATTGCGAGAAATCATTTTATTAATCGCTCAACGATTAGCGAAACAAGTTGATTCAAGAATTGAACATACACTTCAAATTCTTTCTCATTCCATGAAGGAGCAGATCAAGATTGATAATTTAGCAGCAACAATTGGCTTATCCTCTTCGCGGCTATCGCATTTGTTCAAGCAAGAAATGGGTATATCTATATTGGAGCATCTTAATCAAATGCGTCTCAAGCAGGCTTCTCTTTTGATCGAGCATGTGGGTAGAACAGCAACAGAAGCTTCACTAGAAGTTGGATTTAACAACTACAATCATTTTGCCTCTCTCTTCCGCAAAATGTATGGTGTTAGTCCAAGAGAATTTATGAATAGCCCCAAAAGTTATAATAAACAACAAATCCCCTCGGTTCCGTTTGATTCCTATTGACAACGGATGATTTCGCTACCAAGCACACAAAAAACACCTTCAATCCATATGATGTAAATTGAAGGTGTTACTGCGAGAATTTTTCTATGAGAATTTTTCTATGAGTATTACTTATAAGTTTATGTTATTCCTTACCGAACAGTAAATTCATAGGAACTTGTAAATCCTTGAATGTGGTCGATTGAATCGTATCTAGCTCCGTATATAAATGACGCTCTTGATAGCTTCCATCCTGTAGTGCATACAGATAAGCCGTTCGATTACCCGGATCCACGAATACATAACAGCGACGAATCTGAAAATATGTTCGTAGTATGTTAGCCAATCTTGATACGTATGAATTTCAGTATATCAGTTTTGAATTACAGCATCAATTCACTATATTCATTACTTTTTACCTTTACTAACTATGAACGATATTGATGTTTTGAAACCATATGAAGGTTCTGATTCCTGTTCATGGATATTAAAGCTCGCAACAGCTGTTATCGTATACTCTCCTTGTGGAAGTTGATTATCTTGCAGATCTCTAGCAAAAGCGACATATTCCTCACCATCCGCGGAAGAATAACCACCGCTAAAAGAGTATTTATATTGGATTGGTTTGTTTTGCTTTAAGAGAGTTACCATATACGGTTCCGCCATTACCCCCCCAATATTAAAATCTCTCGTATGCTCCATTATACTAAAGCCAACAGGACGCATTGCATGCCCAATCTCTACTTCCTCTAGTTCACCAATATAAGTAAGTTCAGCATAGACATCGATGAGCTCATTGATTGCATATTGTGTTTTTTTCGTATAGATAGCAAGTTCGAAATCGCCCTCGGTCACTTTGTTCTCGAGAACTAGCTCTTCCTTATTGAGTACAGAGGATGTAGCTGGATTGGGTTTATTCTGCTGGCCAGCATCACCGCAGGCTGAAAGCAATAGTGTGAAAATAACAATCATCACAAGCTTTTTCATAAAAATAACGCCCCTCTCTATTTAACTACGTAATTAAATAGACGAGGGGCGTTCATTATAAGTTGCTGAAATTTTTATTACAGTACATGTTCAAAAAAGCGGACTTTCAGTACCTACACTACAAAGAAATCGGGATGAATTTCGCTCGCCCATAGCATACATAGCTCGCCCGCTTTATTTTTGAATAGATAAGGACCATCCGTCACATAATTTTGTGCAAACTTCACACGCTCATGTGCGAATGGGGTCGGCCACTTAGCTTCAGATGCTTTAAACAGTAGCTGTGGCTCACTTACAGCTTTACTTAGATCATCACTTAATTGAATATTACAAACTTCTCAATCTCCTACTTGCTGCCATTCATGACAGAACACCATCCATGGAGTTCCATCGTCATCTACATATAGTGAGCCATCGAGACAACACCATTCGTGTGGAGTAACGACGCCGTCACTATGAAGCTCGAAG
>DXHF01000439.1 GCA_019113605.1 Candidatus Paenibacillus intestinavium | reverse complement strand
TCCGTACGGCAAACGATAATGTTTGGCTGAATACCGATCGAACGAAGTTCTTTCACACTATGTTGAGTCGGTTTTGTTTTCACTTCACCGGCAGCTTTAATATATGGAATTAACGTAACGTGAACGTACATCACGTTATCACGACCAATATCACTCTTAATTTGACGAATCGCCTCTAAGAATGGAAGACTTTCAATATCACCGACAGTACCACCAATTTCCGTAATAACAACATCAGCACCCGTTTCTTTACCTGCACGGAATACACGTTCTTTAATCTCATTGGTAATATGAGGAATAACTTGAACTGTTCCGCCCAAATAATCACCACGACGTTCCTTAGTAATAACATTGGAATAAATTTTACCCGTTGTAACATTGCTGTTTTTTGAAAGGTTGATGTCAATAAAGCGCTCATAGTGTCCTAAGTCGAGGTCTGTCTCTGCTCCATCATCAGTCACAAAAACTTCACCATGCTGATAAGGACTCATCGTTCCTGGGTCCACATTAATATATGGATCAAATTTTTGGATCGTAACTTTTAGCCCTCTGTTTTTAAGCAGTCTTCCCAAAGATGCTGCAGTAATCCCTTTACCTAAAGACGATACAACGCCGCCCGTTACAAAAATATATTTGGTCACTGTGATAATACCCTCCATACTTTAGTTATGTTTTAGCTATTCCCAAATGTTACTTAATCAAGCCTAATTCCTTCACTTTTCAAAGGTTTTCAGCTTATCTATGGCCTGTACAAACAAAAAAAGTGACACCCGTAGCACGGGGGCACTTTTCTCACAAGGTATATAATGATACATCAATATGTTCAGCTGTTTCTATAGCCCATAGGTTAGTTTACTCTCCCATATAGCTCATGTCAAGCATAACCGCAGAAGTAATCGAGCAACATATTATTCCTCAATTATTCAGCTAAATTGATGACCAATTATTTCTCTTCGTCTTCTTCAAATTCTTCGTATTCTTCTTCAGCAGCTTCTTCGAGAGATATCTCTTCATCTTCAATATCCTCTTCATCCAATTCTACTTCTTCTTCAGTAGCTTCTTCTTCGTCCGCTTCGCTGAATGTTTCTTCTGCACGATAAGCACCGAATTCATCTTCCTCGGCAGTATAGTTTTCATCTTCATCTACATAAATCTCATCATCTTCATCCATATCGTCTTCGTCATTAATAATACGAGTACGTTTTGTATTACCTACTGGATCTTCTGCACGTTCAACTGGGTACCAGCGTTTCAATCCCCAAACATTATTTCCTACGCAAGCAAAACGTCCATCAATGTTGATTTCTGTATACACTTGAGCAATGAATCTGTTGATTCCATCTTCACTAAGACCACGAATTTTTGCAATTTCCATCATGAGGTCACGATAAAAATACGGCGTATTTGCTGCTTTTAGCACTTCAAACGCCAGGTCAACCATAGGCATCTCGCGTATACGTTCCGGATCCAATTTCAATGTGTAACCGCTCATAACGACACGTCCTCTCTTGCTATCTAAATTAAGTAAATTGTAAGCATCCTTATAACATTAGTCAAAGTATAGTAAACCTTATTTCAAATAAAAAAGCAAGTTGTTCCTATGCGAATGAATATCAAAATGAATAAAAAACAAAAAGCGAAGGGGGGGACCCTTCGCCATGACTGTATCCTTCCTAATGATGGTAATCACCTTTAGGCATAATTGAGCTTTGAGCTCATCTTTCATTTTATGTAATAGTATTCAGTTTGACACGGATAATCGCCCATTATTTCTAAATAAGGCGTATGCATATACAGATCATCCCAACGACACATACAATATCGAACATTGTATTGGAGGAGGGAACGGAAAGTAATGAATTCAAAGCCTCTAAATGACAGCAATATTCAACTTCATACCTCCACTAGAAACAAAAAACTTATCAATAATGGCATACCTTGGGGAATCGATACTGTGAGAGCACCTCAAGTGTGGCAATATACGACTGGACGGCAAATCAAAATCGGAGTTATCGATACAGGCATTGATTTTCAGCATCCTGCTTTGAAAGGTTCCATTCTACCAGGTATAAATCTAATAAATCGGGGAATGCCCCCTTTGGATGATAATGGCCATGGTACGCATATCGCCGGAACTATAGCTGCTTCCAACCCTGCGCATGGCATGATTGGCATAGCCCCTCACGCCCTCATCGCTCCTGTAAAAGCTTTCGATCAAAACGGAAGCGCATATGTTTCTGATATTATACAAGCCATTGACTGGTGCGTACGCAATGGCATGGACGTTATTAATATGAGCTTTGGGATGAAAACAAGAAGCAAGGCCATGTTGAATGCAGTTATTCGGGCATATAATAAAGGAGTTATTATTGTCGCATCATCTGGCAATGAAAGCAAAAAAAAATCTATCGATTACCCGGCACGCTACCCCCATACTATTGCAGTTGGAGCAACCAACTCCCTCCGAAAGGTTGCACCTTTTTCTAATCAAGGCATCTATATCGATATCTTCGCACCAGGGGATCGGATTGTATCCGCTTGGCTTAATGGGGATTACCATGAGATGAGCGGAACAAGTATGGCAACATCCCATGTTAGCGGCGCTGTTGCATTATTGTTAGAGCGCTCACCTCATCTAAAGCCAAATGAAATTAAATCCATATTGAAACGTTCGATGCAGCCCTTGAAGTATGCGAAGGGGCGTAGAGTAGGCGAACTTGATATCGTAAAAATGTTAGAGGTAGTTCAAAACAGTGGACTTTGATAACGATGATATTACTGACGTAGCATATTCGAAGTCGAATATGCCTCCCCATCGAAAGCCTAGCATAATCTTCCGATGTATGTTTCTTACAGAAACATTGTAGGTGCTTGTGTACCAATTACGTACACTGTGCTACTCGTTTTCGCTGTGGGTCATCTTCTCGATTCTGAAAGCCCACTGTTTTGAACTTTCATTTTATGCTTTGGGCATTGACCGCTTGTGTACTCGTACCGTACACGTTGCTGGGTTTCGTTACATTGCTTGTACTTACACCACAAAACAAAAAGAGGCAATGAATAGACGAGTCTATTTATTGCCTCTTTTTGATCATTGAAAAGGATCCATTTAATTCTTTTACATACGCTCAGGAGCCGATACTCCTACTAATGTTAATACGTTAACTAATGCAATCTGAACAGATTTCACTAGTGCAAGTCGAACTAAAGTTAATTCACGGTCTTCTGTAATTACTTTTTCAGCACGGTAGTAGCTATGGAATTGTGCTGCTAATTCGTATACATAACGAATTAGACGGTGAGGTGCGTGCTGCGATGCTGCCTCGCTTATCTCTTGTGGCAATTGACCTAATTTGCGAAGCAAATCAAATTCATGCTCTGACGTTAATTGATCGAATTGCAATTCAGAAATTGCCGGCACTTCAATCCCTTGCTCACTTGCTTGACGCAATACACTGCAAATACGTGCATGTGCATATTGAACATAAAATACTGGGTTTTCATTCGATGTCGAAACCGCTAAATCCATATCAAAATCGAGATGTGAATCCATACTGCGCATTGTAAAGTTATAACGAATAGCATCGATGCCTACTTCTTCCATAAGATCCTGCATCGTAACTGCTTTACCTGTACGTTTAGACATTTTCACTTTTTCACCATTTTGGAATAAACTAACCATTTGTGCAATTAACACCGTTAATTTTTGAGAATCATTGCCAAGTGCATCCATCGCTGCTTTCATACGAGGAATATAACCATGATGATCAGCACCCCAAATATTAATCATGCGATCATAGCCACGACCGTATTTATCAAGATGGTAGGCGATATCTGGTGTTAGATACGTATATGAACCATCATTTTTCACAAGTACACGGTTTTTATCATCGCCTAGCGGCATTGTTGCAAGCCATGTTGCGCCGTCCTCTTCATATACATGACCGGATGCTTTCAACTTATCAAGTGCAGCAATAACTTTGCCTTCTTCATATAGTGAAGTCTCACTATACCAAATATCAAAGTTAACACGGAAACGCTCTAG
>DXHF01000438.1 GCA_019113605.1 Candidatus Paenibacillus intestinavium | reverse complement strand
GAATAACGACATTACAAATCGAATTAGTATTCTTTATGTAACTGAAATTGAATAATGATGAATCGACCATTTAATAAGCCACTGTAAACGTGCTATATTTACGTTTACAGCGGCTTATTTGTTGTGTATAGATTACTGTGGTTTGTTTTTTTGGTACTCTTCTAAAGTCAATCCAGCTTCTCGAGCTGCTTCTTCAGCAAATTCTACATCGTGTTGATTAGATCGATGTAATGGCGTTTCTTTCTCGTTGTTTTGATTTGATTCGTTAGTATTCTTTTTCTTAAACTGATCTTTGAAAGACATAATATCCTCTCCTTTATGCAAGATGCCACTATTTTTCCACAGTCAGTGCAAAATTATGTATATATAAAACGATTTAACGTATAACACCCATTTTATTTAGTTTGTTAGCAGAAATACCGTTGTAGAAATATGCAAAAATATCTTTACAATTAAATACATAAATGTGAAAATGGAATATAGAGATACAAAATATTACGGTTATGCTCAAATATTGAGCGTTTACGACTTAATACTCAAAAACTATGAAATATTTGGTAGAATAATGCTAGGAAGGGGGAGGACAATGGAAGGTGTTGCTAATTACTTGTTCAATCGACTAGTTCGAGAGAACCACACAACGTTAGAACGGTCCAAATTGAATTACGGAATTCGAATTATGCTTACTAATTTAACGACAATAGTAACCGTATACATGGTAGCTATATTGTTAGGATGTTTACTAGAAACGATGATTACTAATGTAGCTTTTTTTCTCATTAGACAGGTTGCTTTAGGGTATCACTTTAAGTCACTATTCCAGTGTGTTGGCTACAGCATTATCGGTTTTCCGCTTGTTAGTAAGTTAATCACATATGTATCCATATCAGATTGGATTGTTTACACAATATTTGCACTTACAACATTCATTATTGTTATGATTGCACCTATCGGTACAGTGAAACAGCCAGTATATAATGAGAAGCATCGATTATATTTACGCAAAAGAATTTGGCCGCGACTAGGTGTGCTGTTATTAGCGATATTACTCGTTCCAACCGTTCTCAAACCTTTTATTGCTTTAGGATTGGTGCTTGAATGTGCAGTACTGGTCGTCCAAAAAATTATAGTTGGGAGATGTTAGTTATGAGTCTAGTTCACAATGTAATGGGAAAAATGCAAGGGAAAATCGCTGCAGGTGTTATTTTGTTGGCAGGAATTGCTGCAGCAAGCTCTTGTACAGCATTCTTCTTCGAGGAAGAGGTTCCACAAGAACTTCAAGCTAGTCTTTCTCAATTCAAATAGGTAAATGTGAGGCGAAAAATGCGACAGTTGGAAATACTTATACACGGTATGTTGGAGTTAAGTTTCATACTTGGTGGTTTTTTCTACACAATGAATATGAAACCGACAATGAAGGTAATAGCTTTATATGTGTTAATAACGGTAGTGCCAGCCACGATATTATTAATATTGGCTCCACAATGGTTATCCATTAGCTATTTTCTTATTTCGACTGTCGTTATTTTTTGTTACATAACCAAATCATTAATGAGTGCTGTAAATCTTTGTGTAATAGTGGTGGGCGGAATAATCGCCGACCACTTTTCGATATTGTTAAATAGCGATCTAATTAATAATGTCGGTGAAACTTCTGTTGTAATCGAGTTAATATTATTTTGTTTTATTTTCATGGTACTTATCCATTTATACAAAATGTTTATTCAAAAAGGAAATAAAGTATTAAATGTCCCATGGTTCGTACAACTATCATTAATGATTATTATGATTGTTACTGTAATAGTCGTGTATTTGAACATCTTTATACCGGCTAATGCTAAAGAGATAGAATTAGTAAAAGTTAATTTACTTGTGCAAGCGAGTTATTTTATTTCAATGATGATTTTAGGTAGTTTACTAATGTATTACTTCAAAAAACGAAACAGTATACGGCAAAAAGAAATTGAGTTTGAGCAGTTTCTATATTATATGAAGGAACTGGAGCAGGTGAATCAAGATATGCATAAGTTCAGACATGATTACGTCAATATACTACTGACTATGCGTGGTTTTCTGGACGACAATAATATGGAAGGGCTGAAAAGCTACTTTCATGACCATATCATTAAAGTAGAGCAGCAAACATTGCATCATAATCTAATGTTTATGCAGCTGAAAAATATTAAAATTTCTGAATTGAAAGGCTTAATCGCAACCAAGGTTATAGCAGCTGAAAAGTCAAACGTGCTTGTTAATGTTGAGGTGCCCGATGAAATTGTAGATGTTAATATGGATATTATTGATCTAGCTCGGATTATTGGAATATTACTCGATAATGCAATTGAAGGTAGTGAAAATATTCCATACGCCAAAATTAATCTAGCTATATTATTAACGATAGATGGTGATGTTGTTATTGTAATTGAGAATCGAACAAATCTAACAGACATTAATATATCGCGACTATTTGATGAAAACGTATCGACTAAAGGTAGTCAGCGAGGGCTAGGATTATCAACGGTTCGAAGTATCATTAGTAACTACCCGAATACGGTGATAAATACCTCTATTGATAGCGAATGGTTTATTCAAGAGGTAGTTATTGAGACGAGGAGGGCTAGTTAGATGAAGGTTATTATATGTGAAGATGAGTTGGCACAACGACAGCAAATACATGCGACGATTATCAATTATGCGATGTTCAGCGAGCCATCGATCGAGGTTGTATTAAGTGCATCTGGTCCGAATGAAGTGCTTACTTATTTGAAGGATTATCAAGCGGATTGTTTTTTTCTTGATATTGAATTAAATGCGGCGTTAACAGGTATTGATTTGGCTGTGGAGATAAGAAAAAAAGACCCTTTAGCGAATATTATCTTTGTTACGACTCATGCGGAAAAACTAAAATTAACATTTACTTACAAATTAGCTGCACTTGATTTTATTGTGAAGGACAACTATGAAAAATTTACAGATCAGGTGAAGGAATCGTTACAAGTAGCATTTAACAAATATGTTCAAATAGGTCAAGTTGTTGATACAGACTTTTTCCAAATTAAAGTTGGTGAGAAAATTAAAAACATTCCATACAATAATATTTACTATTTTGAAACGTCTGCTCAGCAACATAAGATCGAGCTGCATGAAAAGAACGGTAGATATGAATTTTACGGTAGAATTAAGGAATTAGATTCTATTAGTGGTCCGTTCTACCGATGTCACAAAAGCTATATTATAAATATTAATCATGTTAAGGAAGTAGACAAGCGATCGAAGCTACTAACGATGAGCAATGGAGCGTTATGTCCAGTATCATCCCGTTTAATGAGAGAGTTATTAGAGAAGATAGAACTATAAAAAATAGAGTGATAGAGTATTGATTATTGTGTCAGATACTCTGTCACTCTATTTTTTTAGAAATCGTTCAAAATGCCTACTTTTTGAAAGTTAACTTTAACGCTATAATTAGATGAAGAAGGCAAATGAATGTAATAGATCGAGGGATATGATGGGGAAATTAATAAAGCGAGTCTTGTTAACTATTGTTATCGCAGTATTTCTGTACAGTGGTTATCAATTAGTACAATATTATTATGATGGCTATGTCAGTAATAAGTTGAATGAGCGGATGAAGAAGCAATATGAGGTTGCACAGAAATCCCAGCAGGAGCTGAATAATACAGAACAAGAAGAGTTAACTGAGGAGCAGCTGAAGCAGCGATATCAGGAGCGATTTGATCAATTATTAGCAATCAATTCAGATATTGTCGGTTGGATTAGCATTGAGAATACGGGAATTGCTTATCCTGTAGTTCAATCTAGTGATAATGATTATTATCTTAATCATAATGTTGAAAAACAATCCTCTGCACGCGGCTCGATATTTATGGATTATCGCAATATGGTTCTGAACGATGATGTCCATACTGTAATTTATGGTCATCATATGAAGGATGGGAGCATGTTTGGAGAGTTATCCAAATATAAAGATGAAGCATACTATGCGGAGCATGACACGATCACATTTGAAGGCATAGAGGAACCGACGAAGTGGCAAATATTTTCTGTCTATATATACTCTCCTGAAGATCAATTTTTTGAATATGAGTTTGCAGACGAGCAACAGTATAATGATTATTTGGACAAAATAGTGAAGAAATCAAGATATAGTACTAACGTTGAAGTGACATCAGACGATCAATTGCTTACATTAGTAACTTGCACGTACGAGATAACGGATGCTAGATTTATTATTCATGCGAAGAGAGTACAGTAAGCTATTCTCTGAACCGGCTACCGAGCTAGAGTGCACGAAAATATATCGCATTTACAGGGGGCTGTTGTACGAGTAGCATTGCTATTCGTGCAACAGCCCTTTTTGTAATGGGAAATTTGTAGAGTTAGTATAAATAATAAGCCGTGAGTGCAAAGAATATGAACGTTGTATATGCTACGATATGGTTAATACCTCGTCAACAACTCACAACTAAAGTTGCGAGCTTGTAACTGCCCGGAAGTGAGAACGGCGACGAAGGCCTCCTTCCTTAAGATGGTGTTACTTTAGGCAGGCTGACAGCTGCCCCATTGCATAGGTATACCTACACAATCACTTCAGCGATGTACTTTATTCCAATACGCTGAAGATTCATCGCAGCAATGCGATCATCATTCGATCGATAGCTGCATGCCTTGCAAGTGAAGCGATGCCTATTTTTGTCTCGGTTGGCCCGCTCTCTATGCTCACACTTCGGGCAGGTCTGCGAAGTATACCGAGGATCAACCGCAATCACCTGTGAACGTAGGCGTGCAGCTTTGTAGGTTATCATCTGTCTTAATTGGTAAAAGGACCAAGATACCATCTCATAGCGATGGTGAAGTCGGACGGTTTCTATGGACCCACGAATACCGGTTAAGTCTTCCAGGACAAACAACGTACCTGAACCATAGCGGTGAACGAGTGCCTTAGAAATCTGATGGTTATGATCCATCATCCAGCGGTGTTCTCGATCTCCAATTCGTTTCAGTTTTCTGCGTGCGGAAGGCGTACCCACTTGTTGCAAGGCTTTACGCAACTGCTTGTACCGTGACCGCTTATTCTTCGCCACTCTTCCGTTATAGAAAGTACACTGTCCATCGGTATCATAGCTGGTAGCGGTGAAATTGATGCCCAGATCCACGCCAACGACTTGATGGATGCTTACTGTAAAAGCTTCTTCCGATGCTTTTGTCATTGGGATATGCATGAAGAACTTCCCACGCCGAATGACAAGTTTGGCGGTACCGAATGTCCAAGAACCATCGAAGTAGATGTCCATCCCTTTCCGAGCATAGGGTACCTTGATCCGACCTGTTACTGTATTGATCGAGAAACTGTGCTGACTTAGCGAATAGTCACGATGCCAGACGAGATCATATTCGGGCTTCTTAAACTGAATTCTTGTCCAGGGATGATGGTTACTGTTTAGTGACTTATAACGAGCAACAACAGTCTTGAACACAGATTGCGCCATCTGGGAGCGAAGCGAATAGGTCTGGCGCAGATGACGATAGCATTGCTTATGCAAGGAAACCACGGACATGATCTTGGACTCGAACACAAGCGAAGAGACATCGTTACAAGCATCACGATAAGCGCGTAGAGTCTGAAGCAGTTGCTCTGCTTGCTCCGTTGTGGGCATGATCTTGATTTTGGCGGTAAGCGTCATCTTATTCATGTTGGGCATCACCTCGTATGATCAGGGTATGGGGCTTAGATAAACAACATAAGAAGTTCGTTCTATCTCCATTATACCAAACGTACGTTCGTAATTGTGGTTTTTTTATTCGATTGTAGAAAATAATTAATAATACTTTAAAGGGAGGAAAGGACTCGATGGCCATATCGATGATGGAAAACCGCGTCCATTCCTCTCACGACTGAAGTCACGAGTGTCCTTTACGCTCTCATGAATGTGAGCTATATTAACATTGTCTGGCAGGGGGAACTAATATGTACGGGTGGCTAGGTTATAAGGTAGGAGCTCCATTAGCTCAATCATGGAAGCATAATAAACATTTGCAAAAAGATATTGAGCGTGAATTTGATGGAATATCAGATACCCGAAAACAATTATTAATTGATTGGACGACCGATACTTGGCATGTTATAGATCGGCTTTCGGAGCAATGTATAGAGCAGGTGAATCATCAATCATCAGATTTGACAGAGGAATGGTTAACGCCCATGTTACAGAAAGTATACTCGAACTCTATTGATTTCACGGAGTTATTCGTCATGAATGATGCGCTGCAAGTTATTGCATCGACAGATGAAGAGCATCGAAATACTTCTTATGCTGGTAATAGTATATTAGAGCGTGCACTTGACTATCTTCTTCGGGAAGAGTGGGAAACCCCGTTATTATTTGGACCTTATGTTGATCCTGTTACATTGAAAATTGGTGCACGATCATCTTCATTTCATGACGGAGTTACACTGCTATTTATGAAACCTATCACCTATAATAGTCAACTAATTGCGATACTATGCGGAAGAATACCAAACGATGTCATTGGAGATCTAATCCAACGAGAAGCAGGACATATTTATCCGGATTCGGGTGATAATTATTTATTTATGGCAAAACCTAATTTGCTTACACATATTGAGCCCGGGATTGCATTGTCACGGAGTCGGTTCGAAGATCAAACGTTTACGATGGGTGAAAACTTGAAGGAAGGTGTAACAACGGATTGGGGGACGGTAACCGTCAAAGAACATACGGAACTGGAATTGAAATTTATAAGTCCAGCGACTAAGGAACTTCATCCAGGAGTTGCGAATACGATCAAAAATGGTGCGAATCTGTTCGTACAGTTTCCTGCGTATCCAGATTATCGTTATATCCCGGTTGTTGGTAAAGGTTGTACGTTTCAATTGCCTCATTGCCCAGACATATGGGGGATGATGTGCGAAGGTGACTTTGAAGAGGTATACCGTGTTCGAGCTATCGGAACGAAGCGTAGGCAGACGGAGGCAATAAGTATTGCTGCTACTGCTGTCTGCTCTGTAGTCATCGTTGGCTTACTAGGTAATATTATGCCCCCTTGGATTATAGGACTTACTGTTGGTGTCTTTCAACTTATTGCAGGATGGCTCGTACTTCGAATCGTGAAAAGGAGAACAGATCAACGAGAAATTGATCAACTTCGTAGAGTGAAGAAGTTTATTCAGAACAATGCTGAAGGTAAAGGTGATCTAACTAAGCGACTAGATCTTTCGAATTTCAATGGGAATGAAATTAAAGATATTGCAAAATGGTTGAATAATATGATGGATTCCTTGGAAGGGATTATGTTAAGGGTTCGTGCAGCAGCAGGTCAAGTATCGGATAGTCAGACGGCGATGAATGAGACGGCCATAATAACGACGACTTCTACGAGAAAGGTAAGTTATCAAGTAACTGAAATGATCGATAGTATTCATCTGCAACTCGCTGATATTGTACAAGTTCGAGAGATGGCAGATACGATGAGAGACACATTAAATGTCATTGAAGGACAAGCTGCATCACAAATAAGTGTAGCTTTATCTGAAATTGATCGCATCGGAGATAAAATGCTTGAAATATCTACTAAAGTAAAAGATACAAACTATTCGATACATAGTTTTGTTGATACGATGCAGGATATTAAAAATGTAATTAGTGTAATTGAAGAAATTTCAGCTCAAACTCATTTATTAGCACTTAATGCTTCTATTGAAGCAGCGCATGTTGGTGAGCAAGGAGCAGGTTTTGCGGTCGTTGCTGGTGAGATTAGAAAGTTAGCCAACAATACGAAGAAATCAACTGCGGAAGTACATGAAATTACAGATCGGATTTATAAGGAGGCTCAGAAAGCATATCAGAATATTGAAGAAGGTAATGGTGTAGTAGACGAAGGCAATATACTTGTGCAAACTGTTGCGGAAGCATTAAGTGAGGCTAATATGCAGAATACCCGTAAAAGTGAAGTAGTTGACGGGGTAGTTGAATTGTTAGAACAAATTGCGCAAGTTAGTCACAAAAATCGCAAAGTATCGACAAGTGTTGGAAAGCGAGTAAATACGTTAGCAGACGAAATGTTAGGGGTTCAAGATACGAGTAAACAAGTGGATATCATTACGAGCCAATTGCAACACCTTGTAGGTCAATTCAAGCTTACGGAGGAACGACTTCGTTAGTGAATAAAAGTAGCATGAGCTAGAGAAAGATTCTTTAGCAAATGCTACTTTTTGCTGTACGGCAATACTTATGGTAATTGCAGTTTTTCTTTGAGCATATGAAGCTGATCAAGCAGCTGCTCGTATTGCTGTTGTTCAATATGACAGCTAGCTACTTTACTAGATACAGCTTCGGCGAT
>DXHF01000437.1 GCA_019113605.1 Candidatus Paenibacillus intestinavium | reverse complement strand
TGTGCAAGTACTGGCTTAGCCATCGCTTTAATATCATCTGGGGTAACATAATCCCGTCCACGCAATATCGCATGAACTTGAACAGCACGCAGCAGCGCTTGACTTCCACGAGGCGACACACCAATCGTGACGTCCTCATGTGTGCGAGTAGCTTCAACAAGCTTTAATAAATACGCAAGTACATCATCAGCTACACGCACATCCTGGTAGCTTGTGCTGGCCGCTAGTAATTGTTCCCTTGAAGCAATTGGCGTAAGCTCTTGTAGCGGATCACTTTTCATAAATCTTTTCAATAAAACTAATCCTTCATCCGTAGATGGATAACCCATTTTTATTTTGAAGAGGAAGCGATCAAGCTGAGCTTCTGGCAGTGGGAATGTGCCCTGCTGTTCTATTGGATTTTGCGTAGCGATAACCATAAATGGTCGCTCAAGCTTCATCGTATCTCCGTCAATACTTACTTGGCGTTCTTCCATACACTCTAACAGACTCGATTGCGTTCTTGGCGTTGCACGATTGATCTCATCAGCAAGCAGCAAATGAGTAAACAACGGTCCTGGACGAAACTCGAAATCTGATTCCTTCTGATTGAAGAAATGAATGCCACTAAGATCAGATGGCAATAAGTCGGGGGTAAATTGAATTCGCTTAAACGCTAACGATAATGAGCTTGCTAATGACTTCGCTAGCATCGTCTTGCCTGTGCCAGGTACATCTTCTAGCAATACATGACCAGATGTCACTAAAGCGATGACGAGCAATTCAATAACATCTTCTTTTCCTACAATGACTTTCCCTACATTTCGTTTCACATCTTCGTTGAGTTGGTAGATAACATCTGCATTCAATACGACGGCCTCCTAGTATAGGTAGTTCAATAATCGGACTTTGATAATGATGTAATCCGATGTAGCTTACTCGACATCACATCTGAAACGAACTTGGATAACTTTGTTATCGCAGTTCAAAAGCCAAATAAAACGTTCAAAAATAGCTTATGCTTTCCCTATGCTCAGAAGGGATAACTGCGCAATGTTGAACTACGCTGTAGCTCCTGTAATTGATGCCAGTAGATGAGCTTAATTTGGTGTTCCTGCAAATGCTGCTGCCAGTCTGCTTGCTGCATCGCTTCCCATTCTATGACGCGCTTCTGCGGCTGAAGATGGAACATATCAAGCTCTAATGATGGTTTACTAGGATGAATAATTAGTTCAGTAACACCAGGCTCAAGCTGCGTCACAAACTCCTTTAGCGAATCAGCAAAACTATCGGTAGTTTCATCTTGCCCGAGTTCAAACGGCAAGCCAACCAAATAGTCTAATACAATAACACCCTTCTGATCCGCTACATTAGCAAGCATATTGATCGAATCGATATATTGCTGACTGACAACATGCTGCTGTAGTGGATTCACATATCGAGGAAGTCGAAATGGCAGCCCATAGTAAGCGCATACATCTAAAGTTTCAAGCAAGAAGTGTCTACCTGTCTCTAACCCGTATAAGCTACCCATATGACTGTCTGCATGAGTTGGTTTTACTCCTAGATTAATGGCCATCTCGACTTGGCTACTTAATTCTAAGCTCACTTGACTTGGTGAAGCACTTTGTTCGAAATGTTTGCAATTATTATGAAAATACCCTTCATTAGTAACGAGCGACGATACATCACTATGCCTTGTCACTGGACCCCACTTGTAGTTATCCCATTCACTTGTGAATGTGAAATGAACCCCTACATCATATTGAGGGTGAGCAGCACTCCATAGCGCAGCTTCACGAGCCCAAGCGCACGGCATCATTAATGTTGCAGAACTAATTGAGCCGTTCACAAGCAGCTGCTGAACTGCTGCATTTACCGAATAATTTAAGCCATAATCATCACCATTAATAATTAACAAACGATCTTCCTTACTATATCCTAAGCTTTCCGCCAAACTCATCCTATTCGCCTCACCTTCATACCTATTTTATACGTGAAACGATCTAATATATGTAATTGCAAAATCTGTATTAATAATGATTGCACTAACGGTAGATTCATCGTCTAACCCTTCTTCATAGCGCCCGATGAAATGCATCGCAACATCTACTAATCTAAGTTTCACGAGATGCTCAAGCAGCCTCAACTCATCATCTTGCAACGGCAATTCTCGGCAAAAAGCATCCTTCACAAGCTGGAGCTTATACGTCAAATTGGTTGCGGCAGGTTTAATAAGTTCCGCTAGCAATACAGCTAATTCCATTACTCTAGCATCTTCTGTCACAAATTCAAAATCTAATATGGCGACAACTTGATCATCTAGACTTAATGCATTACTACAGTTAATATCACCATGAATCCATTGCTGAGGTAACGAAGCAAAATCATCTTGCATAGCCTCTAACGCAGCTCTCTCTTCCTTAATACGTAGTAGATGCGGTTTCAACTCCGCTAACATCACACTTGTTGCGCACAAAAAATCGATGCGCTCATCATGAAGCGGTTCGTAATTTGTTGCCAATTGATAATACGGAGTATATGCTGGCTTGGTTTCCACTTCCAATACTGCCAGCCCTTTACTTAACTTTGCGGCAGCTGTAGCTAGCCAAGCGATATGCTCTACACGGTCAATCGAAGGTCTGACACCTTCAATATAATGAAACATCGCAGCTAATTTCCCGTTAGATAATTCCGTGATCGTACTACCAAATCGATTCAACACTGGAATCGGAGACATGATGTGTAATTCTGGTTCGGATTGTAATTGCTCTAGTATTTCATGCTCGAATTGCAGCTTACTTTTATCCTGATGATTATTATAAATTCGTAAGTTATATTGCTTATTGCCATCTCGAACAATACGCGTTGTATTATTCATCCCACTATGTCCCACTAAGATGGTCGGCTGTTCAAGAAAGCTATAATGCGTCAAAGCTTCATTTAACAATTGTGTCTCAAGGCTAGGTGAAGATTGTTCCTGTTGCTACATAAAGCCCTCCTACAACTTTTCATGACTTCTAATCCTCATTATAACGCCTAACTGACTTTATTGGCAAAATTGGACGAAAATCCGTATTTTTTCGACATCATCTCCTGCAAATTGGTTATCGTTTTACCGTCGAAATATTGAATGAAAATGTAACTTTATGCGCTTCCCCGGGAAATAACAAGGGAAATCAACTTCATTTCCACAACATTGCCCATTACTGCAACGGTAGCTTACCCTCTAACTCAAACGTATCCCTTGTAAATTGG
>DXHF01000041.1 GCA_019113605.1 Candidatus Paenibacillus intestinavium | reverse complement strand
TTATTTATATATTGAAAAGGAGCGTTTTGAAGATCGGCTACATATAAAATGGGAGATAGACGAAGTACAAAATATAATGATACCGCCTTTATCTATCCAAATATTAGTCGAAAATGCTGTCAATCACGGAGTATTGAAGCGAGTCGAAGGAGGATTAATTACAATAAAAATCCGCGAAGCAGATGGCTATGCGGAAATTTCGGTAATTGATGACGGTGTAGGGATGGACGAAGAAACAATAAAACAACTTTTTACTATACAGCCCGATCGAGAAAAAGGGATAGGTTTAGTAAATAACCAGCAACGCTTGAAGCGACTATACGGTAACGGAATGCATGTTATAAGCACGCCTGGCGTTGGAACAACCATTACATTTACTGTGCCGACTAACTCATTATAGATTGTTCAGTAGAATTATGAAAAGAGATAAGAGGTTACTCATGAGTTATCTAACTCGTGGGTAACCTCTTTGTGCGCCATGCGGTTGAAACAAGATTTATCGTGAGAAGTCAGCAGATACCATAGTAGTCACGCTGCCTGGCAGCATGATGAAGGGTTGAACCTAAGGAGGTGTTTAGTTAATGAATGTTACCAAAATCGGGACAAAAGAAAGCAGAATACCTTACTATGGCAAGGGCTACTCGCAAAAGAATTGTGCGGAACAGCCAAAAGCCCTATTCTTAATGCTTCTGTAACGAATGCCCGCTTAAAACAAGCGGGCATTCGTATTCTTCTCGGATTTTTCGACGCATTCTCTTTCCTCAATCCAATTTTTAAAAACGTCATAAAATCCTGTTAAATCTCTGCAAGCTTTACCCAACCTTAACCTTGGAATGGTATGGTGGGGAGAAACGATAGGTAAGTAGGAGTTATGTAATGTGAAAATAATAAGAAAGGAGTTATTTGTACGGCATGTGAACCTTGGTTTCTTTACGGTAGAGGCATTCAGAGGGACCTGATTAAAGGGAATAGTATTAGATTTAATAGTATTACAATAAAAGATGAACGTAGAATCGGAGGAGAAAAAACTTGCTTAAAGCTAAAACCGGCAGACGTTTAATTGTCTCATGGACTTGTATCCTTTTATCAATGTTACTTTTATTTCAATTGATCCCTGCTGAGATCGTGCAGGGTCAAATATCTTCTCGTGTATCAACGGTGGACTTTTTGGATCAAATCGATAATTCAATCGTAGATGGGGAAAGCGTGCAGGATGTCGGTCTCTCATCAGGCGACCCTGCTCTTGGCCAGGTGATTGTTAAATTAGACCAAGACATCGACGGGCTGGTAGCGTCGGAATTACTTTACCTATTCCATCCAGAGTCTGCAACAATGTTGGATGAACACCTTGTCTTACTTGGTTTTGCAGATCTAGATCGGATGAACTTAGCGATAGAGGCGTTATCGGAACATCCTCAAGTAGTCTACGCAGAATTTGATCGGTTTCTTAAAGCGAATAATACGTTGAATGACCCAGCACAATCCACCCAGTGGGCACTAGAGGTGATTGATGCTGAGCGGGCATGGCAACGATTGGATGCACATCGCCTAACTTCGAATACTGAAGCAGAGTCTGTCTATGTAGCCGTTCTGGATACGGGCGTAGATCTACAACATGAGGATTTGAATGGCAGAGTGCTTCCAGGAATCAATATCCAAGACAGCGAAGATCCGATGAATATGATGGATCTTAGCGGTCATGGCACACGAGTAACAGGAATTATTAATGCGGCTGCCAACAATGGGACGGGTATCGTAGGGGCCGCAGGTACAGCGCCAGTATTTGTACTGTCGGTTAAGGTTCTTAATGAATTAAAGGAAGCACGGTTATCCGATATTTATGAAGCGGTCCTTTACGCGGTTAATTGGAGGGGACCTGCAGGAGAGCGTGTACGTGTTATTAATATGAGCTTTGGTGAACGTTTTACTGAAGTTCCGCGTTTGCTGCAAGATGCTGTTCAATATGCGCAAGCTGCAGATGTTCTGATCGTTGCCGCTGCGGGCAACAATGGGGAGGATATTAGTGGTTATTTTCCTGCCGCATTGCCAGGTGTTGTGTCTGTAGGCGCAACGGGACAGAATCATAACTTAATCAGCTCATCGAACAAACAGGCGGATGTATATGCACCGGGAGGGAATATTGTATCGACGAAGCCGAATGATTTATATGGTACCTCTTCAGGAACCTCGTTCGCGGCGGGGTACGTTACCGCGGCAGCCGCTTTAGCGTGGTTAGCGGATTCACAGTTAACTTCAGAAGCGGTAAGGGATGCCTTGTTGCTTGGACAACCTTTGCGAGAGTGTCCGGATAACGATGGGGAACTAGCGTTCATATGCCCAGTATTAAGTATGAATAAGGTGCTTGAACACGCTGGCATTGGTTTAGCATTACCCCAAGGGGGTACGGGTCCATCCATGCTTGTAATGGGTTTAACAGCCGCGATGGGACCAGTTACACAAGCGCGTATCACGGAAACCTATCCAGGAGCACTCATGCTGGAATGGGATCCCCCAGCGGATGCAGCTCCTGACGCCCAATTAACGTATACTGTATTTCGAAATGGAAGCACGCAACCTTTAATTACGGGTTCTTCTGCTCTTATGGAAGGCAAACTATTCGATGCGAATGCGACAGGTATCCAATTTGGCAGCCCGATATATAGTTATTTACAGCAAGACACAACATATGAGTATCGAATAGTTGCGAAAGATGAAGATGGAAATGAGTCAGAAGATGTCTTTTTGACTGGGAAAACATCAAAAGCAGGTTTGGGAATTACAACGGAAATGATGAGTCATCCGGATGGAAATCCATTTAAAACAAGGGCAGAGAATGCTTCATTAAGTTTGGATGGGAGATATGTCGTATTTACCTCATCCATTAAGCCGGACAACACAATTGGAAGTGATGGCTGGAGTCATATTTACCGATACGATCGCGAAGAAAATGAGCTGAAGCTGATCAGTCATATACTGGGGGATTCGACAGTACCAGGAAATGGTCCAGACGATAGTCCGTCCATTAGTAGTGATGGGAAACGGATTGCGTTCTCATCTCAAGCTAAAAACTTGGTAGCTGAACAGGGTCAAACGGGTGAAGCTGTGTTTTTGTATGATGAATCGGGACCGACGCCTAAGACGATCCGCATTAATGCGAAAGCTACTTCGATACCACAATCTTCACAGCCATTAGTCATTAGTGCTGATGGAAGCACGATTGTTTTTATGACGGAGGATCGTCTGATCCCATCATCCCATGATGCTGGAAAAATAGCGATTTACGTCTATCATGTGGATGAGAGCGCAGATCCTTTGCAGTTCATTACGCAAGGGGATGAATCCCTAACAGGCATTCCAGGCTCCCCTGTAATTAGTGCGGATGGGAGTACGATCTCATATACAATTCAAACTACTGATGGAAATAGAAAGCTGGTTTATGTCCAAAATATTTTATTAGGGACGAAGAATACGATTGAACGACAAGAGACGAAACAATATTACAAGTATGACCAACCCAGTTTAAGTGGAGATGGCCGTTATGTGAGTTATGTCCATCATCAGAACTTTGACGGAGGCTCAAAATCATACCATGCCTATGTATATGATACTTTGGAGGACATAACAGAACGAATCTCTGTGGACTGGAGGGGGTATTTTGCAGGAGATGTCGGTCAGGTCGGTCAGTTTGATGCCAAACCGACAATAAGCGCTGATGGCCGCTATGTCGCATATGTCACAGAACGTGATGTTGTCGCGCAAAATACAACAAATAAGCTGATTAAGCAAGTTTATTTATTTGATCGCATAGATAATAAGCCTTACCTCATCAGCCAATCATCCGACGGGGTAGCGGGTTTAATGAGCAGCATTAATCCCAGTATTATTGTAATAGGGGATAAAGCTCACATTTCGTATCAAACCCAAAGCAATAATTTGGACCCGGAACACAGTAATCTGTCTGGTACCCAAACGTTTATAACTACGTTGGATCTATCTGCAATAATTCAGGAACCGCCTACTTGGAGTACTGAAAGTGAACTGACGGCTACACAGATTGGAACAACTTCCATTCGATTAGACTGGTCAGTGGCTACGGGGTCTGTAACGAATTATCTCATCTATCAGAATGGCAATTCTACCCCTGTTAAAACGGTGACGGGTACAAATAGCCATGTAACAATCACAGGGTTAACACCTGATACCACCTATCAATTTAAGGTGGAAGCGGGGAACTCCCATGGACAGACGACTACTGGACCGAGCACCACGCAGGTAAAGACCGCCGCGGTATCCGCTGGTCTTGTTTCCTTATTTGCAGCAGAGCAAACGGATGGTTCTGTGCAATTAACATGGGAAGCAAGAGTGGACACACCTGGTTCGACGCTAGACCATTATGAAATCAGACGAAAAGAAGCAAATGAAACGTGGGTAAGCCTTGATGATACGATAGATCCGATGAAATTAACTTACATGGATCGATATCCGAAACCATCCACTACGTACACGTATCAAGTTTTTACTGTGCTAGATGGAAGTACTGTACCGCATACGGACACGGTGGAAGTGACCACTGCTGCGTTGTCTGTCGGCTCTTTCACATGGAGTATCCCTACTTTCTCGAAAATGAGAAACGTGGCTCCACTGGGTGAGGATTTGCTCATAAAGATGACGGGTAAACCAAACATGCTTGCAAAAGCAGTACTAACTTACGAAAAGATTGATGGTAACGGTGATGCGATCATCGAAACAGAAGATTTGACTTTGATAGAGGATTCTGTGCAAGTAGGTTTGTATAAGTATAGCTTCCCAATTACAGCTGGCATTTCCAAGCTTCTGAGTCTAACCGGAACGATGGACGATGGAAATGGATTTATCACAGAACCGGTTGCTATTGTAGGTTTTCCATTGCTCGTGTCAGGGGAATTGACGGTATCCTTTACATTTAATGTTCCTGGTGGAGCACAGCCTAGCTTAGGATCGGCAGCGGTCCAATTATGGAGTGCAAGTAAGCAATCTGGTGAGTATTTTAAACTAAACGGTAACCAGTCAGTCACTTTTAGTAATCTAATCCCTAGCGATGATTACACCGTCGAATTACTAGATGAGGGCATTCACGTCAATCGTACGGAGTTTGAAATCAGTGCAGGCGGAGTGATCAGTGAATCAGTTTCATTGTTAACACGCAGCGCATTTTCTGTACGTGTCATCAACGAAGCGGGGGACCCGATTAAGGGTGAGCGAGTGACTGTTACGAATGGAGAAAACGGTCAGCTTGTAGGTACCGCGGTAACGAACGAGCACGGGATAGCCCATCCTTTTGGAAAAACCCGATTGATACAAGGCACAGATGTGAACGTACATGTGTCGGGGACCCGTATCTTATATGAAGCCTATACGGACGGGGTAATAGAGGTTCCAGCTTTAATAGGTGATGTATTTGACATCGAGAGGGCGTATGCAACCGAATATAAAAATACCGGGACAGTAAAAGGGACAATCTTGGATCAGGATGGAGAACCGATTCAAGGTGTTCGAGTAGTTCTGATGCATACCCAGCTATTTAAAAATTTTGTTGACTCAGAACCTTTCTATGCAGTCACTGATACCAATGGTATTTTTACGGTTGAGGTACCTTCGGGTGTGTCTACGATTGAAGTGTTAAATCATGACTATGCCTTTAAGCTGGTCGGTTATGCCATACCGAATATTGAAGTGAATCAAAATCAAACAACGGAGGTTTCCTATCAGGGAACATTACTTCATGACTACAATCTTAATGTTGACATCACCATCAAGAATGAAAATTCTGGTGATTTGAACCTTGATGTGAACGAATTGTTGCGAAACGGGCTTCTCACATTGCAAGTGGCGAATTTAGATGGATCCACGAAGGTTTTACAATTACGTCAAGTCATTAGAAGTGGTATTCATTCATTCAAAGCACAAAAAGGCGATCGGATTGAGGTTCACCTGCAAGGTTCACAGATGGGGGTGTCAGAGGCTACTCAGACTATTGTTACTGGAGTGGACAAAAATATTAACATATCCCTAGAAGTGATACGCAGAGGAATACCGATTTCGGGCACGATTGAATACAATGGGACATTCAAGCAAGGGGAAGCCAATTTATATGTACTGGATCATGCAGGTAAGCGAGGTAAGAAAGTAGCAACTCAATTCCTTAGGAGTAAGCATGACCTAAACGTACTTGCCCCAACTTCGGGACAATATTTGTTGCAAATCGTAAAAACGGGATCTCCACAAGCGATAGGAGAAAGAGTGGTCGTTGTGGACAATGTCCCTTCTATGAACATTGGGAATTTCAAATTGGCAGAAGGTAGATTTTTTGCAGGTCGAGAAGGCAATGGCATACAAAGGGTAGGTCATGAAGCGACATTAGGGATGGACATGAACCTACGTGTCACATACCGTAATGGAGCAAATGACAGGGTTGATAATGTAGCCCTGAATCTGGATTTGCCACCAGGCGTGCAAATCGTTTCTGATAGTGTCGTTCTGAATGGCAATCCATATACGGGTTCTGTGGCATCGATTGCCATCGGCAGCCTTGATCCCCAGGAAGAAGGCGTTGTATTATTCAAAGTCCATTTGCCCGCGGATCAAGATAAAGGCCTTGAGAAGGATTGGAATATTACAGCACATTTGCAGCATGATTTAGGACTTGAGACGATTGGTCATGAATCCTTGGCTGCAAAAGCAATCACGATCGAAGTGCCCGAACGCATCGTAGATTTATCTGTAAACCTAAACGGTCGCGCACCTGCGGGCAGTGTGGTCGATATTTACGGTGATGACATATGGGTTGGGCGCACAACTGCATCTGCCAGTGGTTATTGGTCAAAGGATGCCAAGTTATTTTACGAAGGAGATGTACACTGGCATCATATCTATGCGGTGGCCACTATAGATGATCAAACGTGGCGTTCAGGTGAAGTATGGACACTGTATAATACAGATCAACCCTATGTGAAGAAAATGATCCTTTCCATGGGCAAACAGTTCTACGACAGGTTTAGTAAATATGAGGTCGATGTTACGGGTGTCGTTCCATCATTTCCATACTTTTTATTAACAGGAAACAATATTTATATTGAAGTGGAATTCCATCAACCTGAAAAAGCAGAAAATGTTATGATTCAAATGGAAGGGCATAAACCACAGAATGCCATATGGCACGAAGGTAAATATGTAGCAGAAATCAAACGTGAAGATTGGCTGACAATCGGAACTGGACACGTTTATGTGGATTTTGATACGGTGAGTACCCTTCCACAATGGACTGCAGGGGCGAAGGTTGAATTGTTGGGTGAAGATGATGATGAGATTGTGCTTAAGGGTACAGCCACACCTTCACTAAATCGGATTACCGCGGAAGAGCGATATAAAATAGAAATGCCTCGGATGCAAGAATTTGAAGGAATTTTTAAAATCCGTATGGAGACGGAAGTGGAAGATACGTGGGGGGACGAATTTTACGATCCGGTTAGAGATATCTCCGCAACTGCTACGACTTCCGGCAGCATCAACGGGGATGCGATCCACTTTACCGGAACGACATTTATTTCAGCTGAGGATTTTGCTAAGCCGGATCAATCAGCCCCGGAATGGGCGTCTGGGTCGGAAATCATTGCTTCAGAGGTGGACAGCAATACAGTCAAGTTACAATGGACCCCTGCAGTGGATGATTACTGGTTGCAATACTATCGAATTTATCAAGATGGGCAATGGATTGCGACGGTTGCTGGAAATATAACCACGCACAGGGTGAAAGATTTAACACAGGGTCAGTCCTATTTCTTCGAAGTTAAGGCGTTTGATATTGCGGAAAATTCGACGGCAACGAAATTAGACCTTCTGATCGAAGCCGGAAATGTCACTGCAATAGTGGATAACGATCAATTACAACAATTTGCTTATTTACAAAGTGAAATTTTGGCAGCACGTCCGGATGTCGTCCGTGCCGCATCAAAAGCGAAGATCGCGACTTTCTTCAGCTATGCCGGAAATACGAAAACAGCGTTTGATACTGCAAAATTTGTGGATTTAAGAAATCCCCAGTTTGATCGTATTGAAGATAAGCTAAAAGCGATGGACCGCTGTACCATACCGCAAGATGCGAAAGATCATATGGCATTTATGGTGGAGAAGGTGAGGGAACAACTCACGTTAGAGTTTGTGACAACTGGTATACTCACGACAACCTCTGTGATTTCAGCATTTTCAGGTGTCGGTTTAGCACCCGGATTTGCATTGGATGCAGTAGGTACAATGATAGGCAAATCCTTGGCGAAAGATTCGAAAAAAGCCATGGATAATGTTGAAGGTTTGTTGGATAGTTGGTTGGAAATGCCTGAAGTGGAATGTGGGGGTGAGCCGGATGAACCGAATGCACCTCCGGGCGGGGACTGGGAAGATGGAACATCCAAAAGCAAGGACCCGGATAAAAAACCAGTGGCTAAACCCACGTTTGTTTATGACCCAAGCGGCTATGTGTTTGAAGCTGTAGAAGACAACCGATTAGAGGGTGTACTGACAACGATTATGTACCGAGAGAATACAACGGATGCATGGGAGTTCTGGGATGCTGATTGGTATGGACAATTGAACCCCCATTATACGAATGCTGAAGGACGCTATGGCTGGGATGTACCCGTCGGATGGTGGCAGGTGATCTATGAGAAGGAAGGATACGAAACCGCTTATAGTGCCGAATTGAAAGTATTGCCTGAACATTTCGATGTCAATATTGGGTTGAAATCGGTACATGGCCCAAAGGTGGCTAAAGTACAGGCAATTTCAGGGAATTCATACGTTGATATCACCTTCGATAAATATGTCAGAACGGATTCCATCACAGAAGAAGCGATCAGTTTGTATTTACCGAGTGGAACAGAATCAATCGTGAATCAACTAGAAGTGTTGAATCCGGTCATGATATCCCAAGGAAACAAGGGTGATTCAAGCGGTAGGGTCAACAACGAACTGACTTTGAAAGTTCGAGTTCACCTAAATGATTCGCTGGTAGAGGGCCATGAATATAGATTAAACGTGCAGGCACCACTCATGAGTTATGCAGATCGCTTTGTAAGTACCCCTTATGAGCGGACGTTCTCTGTATTGCCGTTAGATAAGGTTGATCCAATCGTTACGATGAATGGCGCAGCGGAAGTGAGCATCGTTGCCGGGGAGCTATATCTAGACCTAGGAGCAACCGCCATCGATGATCGGGACGGTGTTCTAACGAAGCAACTCGTCGTAGGTGGTGGCCCGGTCAATACGGCTATTCCGGGTACTTATCAAATCTTATATAGCGCAACGGATACTGCGGGCAATGTCGGGATAGCAACGCGTAAGGTCATCGTTATACCGCAGCCGGTGAAGGTGATCGTCAATCAATTAAACGAAAAGGAAATGCTTGTGTACGGGGCGTATCATCAAGCAAATCTTAAGGTTTACAACGATGCAAATATTGTCGTAACAACGGCGACTCTACTTGACAAGGGAAGTGCAATCTTCGCACTCGAAGAAGGAAACGGATACTATGCAACGCAAACCGTGAATGGTGTGGAGAGCGCACATTCCGGCAAGGTAGATATGAAAGCAGTGGGTAAGGTTGATCCGGAAACACCTGTCACACCACCATATTATCCCGTTATTCCAATATTACCGGGGAATAAGGAGGGAACGAAATGGTTGCATGAACAAGATACAGTAATTACATTGCCAGGTGGTGCCATACTAACAATTCCTGGAGGTCAATGGACTGCAAGCGAGGAAGAAATCCGCATATTTGTCGAGGTAACGCCGGAGAATATCCAATCCACGGTAGGTCTGAAGGTTATGGATTGGGCAGGAACGATTCGTTTTGTACAAATAGATAAAAGCGGAGTAACAAAGGAATTAGCTCAGTGGCCCACTGATTTAATTATGGAGTTTGCATTTCCAGATACTTTCCAAGTAACACAGCCTGATCGCATTGGAATATATATGCGAGATGAGGATAGTGGGGCATGGAAGTATATGCCGACTTTGTTCGACACGCACAGTAACACGGTTCGCTATAAGCTAAGTAGCAATGGCACTTGGGCATTGATGCTTTCGCAGCTTGAATTTAATGATATGGCCAAACATTGGGCGCGGAACGATGTAGAAGTACTTGCGGGAAGACAAATTATCGCGGGTCGCAGGGAAGGTCATTTTGATCCACAAGCGAATATTACCCGGGCGGAGTACGTTACATTGTTGCTCCGTGTTCTAGGAGTCGATAGCACCAAGCCAAGTCAGTCTCATCCATTCACGGATGTAGATAAGGATGCTTGGTACGCCCAAGATGTGGGCATCGCTTGGTCGCTTGGTCTAGTCAGCGGGATGAGTGAAACCGAGTATGCACCATTAGCTCCCATTACAAGAGAACAAATGGGTGTGTTGTTACATCGGACATGGCAGTATAAGCAGTTCACTCAAGACTTAGAACAATCAGGTTCGTCATTCCTTACTAGCTACAAAGATCAAGAAGAAATTAGTTCGTGGGCTATGGAGGGAATTTCCTTTGCTGTACAACAGGGTATTATACAAGGGCGTGCAACTGATATACTTGCACCTCAAAACACAGCGACAAGGGCTGAAGCGGCAGTGATGATCAGACGGTTCGCCGACCTGACCATGTCTCAGCTATTACTTCCATAAGACTGATGAAATGTATTAAGTTGCAAAGGATTGCAAACTTTAGAGCACAGCTCCGATCGAATCGATCGGAGCTGTGTCCGTTTTTGTGCGAGTATTAATCCTAATGGGCGGCATGATGTAATCTGCCACCCATATCCCTTGGTATAAAGGGATTTATGAGTTTTTTTCATTTAATCCCGCATATTTCAATAAACGCTTCATCCTTAAATCTGCTTCTTTGTTTTTATCTCCTCTTGCCCGTTGCTGGATCCGTGCCGAGCTCAATGGTAAAGGGTTACATGTTATAAGCACACCTGGCGTTGGAACAACCATTACACTTACTGTGCCGACTAAACAATCAATAAATTAATAACGGATAAGTAGTAAATAATCAAAATTGGGCCACCTATCCTTCAGATCAACAGTTTTGAAACGTTTCCAAAATAATAGTTGAAACGTTTCCAATATGGTGTTATTATAAATTTGTAAAAGAACCCGGAGGTGTAAGATGGCAAGCATTAAAGATGTAGCTAGCTTAGCTGGTGTTGCGGTAGGAACCGTTTCTAGAGTCATTAACAACTCTGGTGCTGTGAAGCCCATTACACGCAAAAGAGTGGAGGAAGCCATACAAGAACTCAACTACTTCCCTAATGAAGTCGCTCGAAATTTCAAAATGCAGAAATCCAAGATGGTCGCTTTGTTACTTCCAAGCATTTGGAATCCATTCTTTTCTGAATTGGCTTATTACATTGAGGATGAATTGGAACAAAAAGACTTTAAGCTTATGCTATGCAATAGCGCAGGCAAACCTGAAAAAGAACTATATTATCTGGATATGCTTCGGCAAAACAAAGTCGCTGGTATCGTTGGCATAACTTACAATGATATTGAGAATAATATAAGCAACAATATTCCGATGGTAAGTATCGACAGGCACTTTAACAAGACTATTACCTGTGTGACTTCAGATAATTATGAGGGAGGACGGCTAGCTTTAAGAGAACTTGTTAAAGCAGGAGCTCGAAAACCAGCTTTTATTGGAAGCGTTACTTCCGTTTTCAGTGAAACTATGAATCGGAGAGAAGGGTTCATACATGAAGCACAAACGATGGGAGTAGATTATGTAATCTACGAGAAGCCAGACCCCATTCTCGATGAAGATGCCTATTTTAATGAGCTCCTAGATGAACATGGCGATGTGGATGGCATATTTGCTATTACAGATATGTTAGCCGCTAACTATATAGATAGAGTACGAAGGCGGGGCATTCGTGTTCCAGAGGATGTAAAGGTCATTGGTTATGACGGCATTCAGGATAATCCCTATTTTCATCCTATATTATCAACGATCAGGCAGCCAGTAGAAGAAATGGCACGTACGACAATCAGACTACTTTTTAACAAGATCGAAGGCATAGCTTTAGATAAACAAGTATATCGTATTCCTGTTATATTCAGACAAGGTGAAACTACATGATCCCTTATGGATCGGAAAACCAACAGCTAATGGGGGCTAGATTTACCACCTGGCGGTTTTCTTTCGAAAAATTGGAAACGTTTCAAAAGTAATGACTACGTTTACATGAAAGGGAGTATAAGAGTGGAATCAAGAACTAGCGACGCGGATCATTCCATGGTCAAACCAAATCAAAAAAGATGGAGTCGAGTCAAACGTGACTATGAACTATATCTGTTTTTGTTGCCGATCATTATTCTTTATCTCGTATTTAGGTATTATCCAATGTATGGGGTGCAAATTGCATTTAAGGATTTTTCACCAAGTCAGGGGATTTGGGGAAGTGAATGGGTAGGATTCCAGCACTTTATAGACTTTTTCAATTCCTATAACTTCTGGACTATTATCACAAATACGCTTTCACTTAGTTTTCTTTCGTTGTTGTTTGGTTTCCCTGCTCCAATCATCATCGCCATTATGTTGAATCAGATGCTGGGTAAGAAATACAAGAAATTTGTGCAGACAGTGATTTATGCACCACACTTTATATCTACTGTTGTACTTGTCGGAATGCTTAATATATTTTTGTCTCCGAATAGTGGAATTATAAATCACATCATCACCTTCTTCGGAGGAGATCCCATTCTGTTTATGGCCAATGAAGGTTGGTTCCGTCCTTTGTATATCCTATCAGGAATATGGCAAGAGACAGGCTTCGCTACGATTATTTATCTAGCTGCTCTTGCCGGGGTCAATCCTGAGCTTCATGAAGCTGCAACGATGGATGGAGCGAGCAAATGGAAGCGTGTACGGTTTGTGGATATTCCAAGCATTTTGCCGACGATCGTTATCTTGCTGATTCTTGCACTAGGTAATATTATGAGCATCGGATTTGAAAAGGCGTTCCTTATGCAAAGTGATTTGAATTATGCCACTTCTAATATTATTCCGACCTATGTGTACGAAATGGGGATTCAGAGAGCTCAATACAGCTTTTCTACGGCAGTTGGTCTGTTTAATTCATTGATCAATATTATTCTGATTTTCACCGTCAATCGGATCGCCAAAAAGATGACAGAAACTAGCTTGTGGTAAGGAGGAGTTTATTTTGAATCCATTATTGAAAAGAAAGACCAGAGGAGACGCATGGTTTGACTTCATTAACTATGTTCTGTTGACCATCATTATGCTGCTCGTATTATTCCCGTTGTACTTTGTATTGATTGCATCATTTAGTGATCCTAATTATATCTACTCAGGAGAGGTCTGGTTGCTTCCGAAAGGCTTCACGTTGGATGGTTATGAGCGGATTTTTGGTGATTCATCCATATGGATAGGATATGCCAATTCCATTTTATACGCGACTCTTGGAACATTAATTGGAGTGGCCGTAACTGTTTTTGCGGCCTACCCATTAGCTCGAAGAAATTTGGTAGGTAAATCTACTATTATGTGGTTTTTGCTAGTTACTATGTTTTTTAGTGGGGGTCTGATCCCAACCTATTTGTTAATTAAGAATCTCCACATACTGAATACGATCTGGGCACTTGTTATTCCTGGAGCAGGTGGTGTATTCAATGTAATTATCGTTAGGACATTTTTTCAATCGTCCATACCGGAAGAAATGTGGGAAGCGGCATCTATTGATGGATGCTCCAACACTAGATTTTTCTGGAGCATCGTTCTACCTTTGTCAAAGTCCATTCTGGCTGTAATGGTGCTATATCATGTTGTCGGCTTCTGGAATGGTTTCTTCGACGCATTGATCTATCTGAACGATGAAAGCAAGTATCCGCTGCAATTGGTGCTTCGTAACATTCTTGTACAGAATCAAGTCAACTCCGGCATGATGATCGATGTGGAATCCTACGCAGCGAAAATGCGCGTTACAGAACTGATCAAATACGGTGTCATCATGGTATCCAGTCTTCCACTGTTGATTTTATATCCTTTCCTTCAAAAGTATTTTGTTAAAGGCGTGATGATCGGCTCGATCAAGGGTTGATATTGACATGATGCTTGAAAGGGGGGATGTGCAACAAGTTGAGACAATTGCAAAGGAAGAATAAGAAAGAGTAAGAAAGAACACTGAGTGATTTTTATCTTATGGGATGAATAAAAGGGAGGTTATGTACATGAAATCAATATTCAAAAATGTAGGGATTCTTGTATTAGCTGGGACATTTGTACTTAGCGGATGTTCGGGAAGCGGTAACGGGTCAAAAAATCAAGTAAATAGTCCTGATCAGGCAGAAAATTTCAATAAAATTGGTCTTCCGATTGTTAACGAAGCAGTATCTTTAACAATGGTATCTCCGAAAGCCGCATTGGCACCAGAGTACTCAGAGATGGAAATCTTCAAGCGGTTGGAAAAAGATACTAACGTGAAGATTAACTGGGAGAATATCCCTGACACCGATTTTACAGAAAAGAAAAACTTGTTACTCGCGAGCGGAGATTTACCGGATGCATTTTACGGGGCTGGATTTACTGATTACGAGCTAATCAATTATGGTAAAGACGGAACCATTATTCCGCTGGAGGATTTAATTAATCAATATGCGCCTAACTTGAAAGCGCTTCTTGAACGTCGGCCTGACATCAAATCATCAATCACAGCGCCGGATGGGCACATCTATGGGTTGCCATCTTGGGAAGATAATAATCTTGGAACCAACCCCTTCTTTCACGTCATAAATAAAGGCTGGCTTGATAAGCTTGGTCTGAAAATGCCAGAAACACTGGATGAATATACGGAAGCATTGCTTGCCTTTAAAACGCAGGATCCAAATGGCAATGGTAAGCAAGATGAAATCCCGTTAAGTTTTATGCACATGCAGTGGTGTATGGATATTGCAGGAATTTTCGGGGCATTCGGACTTCCGGATAACCTTGAGCATCGAGTCGTTCGCGATGGAAAAGTTATTTTCACTGCTACTCAGCCTGAATATAAGGAAGCCCTAAATTATTTCCATGAAAATTGGTATAAGCAGGGTCTGATTGATCCGGAATCCTTCACGCAGGACGCAGCACAGTATTTGGCGAAAGGCAAAACGACAGATGAGACGCTAGGATCTTATATTTGGTGGGAAATCGAGGAGGTTGTTGGGCCTGAGCGCGGTAAGGATTATACTTTATTGTCTCCGTTAAAGGGGCCAAATGGAGATCAAATTATTGGACGTTCCAATGGCGGTGGTCCGGGACGCGGAGCCTTTGTAATTACAAAAGAAAACAGTAACCCTGAAGTCACAATACGTTGGATCGATGAACAGTATGAGCCATATATGGCAGCCCAAATCCATTGGGGTCCACTGGACATCGTATATGAGAAAGACGAAAATGGGAAATTGGTGAACCTGCCGCTTCCTGAGGGAACTTCTGCAGGTGAGTTCCGTCAAAAGGTTGCTCCAGGTTCAGGCGGACCTGGCGTCATTACTTTTGAGGACTTCGGAAAAGTTGTAGATATGGAGCCACGTGCCCAACAGCGTGCTGAAGATTTGGAACAATATTACAATGCATACATGGAAAAAGAAAACTATCCAAGTATCTTCTTTGAACCAGAGGAATTGGACAAAATCAATAAGATTGAACCAGAACTGATTAAATATGTTAATACCCAAAGAGGGAGATTTATTGTTAATGGTGGCGCGGATGAACAATGGGACAGCTATGTGAAGACACTGGAAAAGATGGGCTTAAACGAACTAATGGAAATTTATCAAACTGGATTAGATCGTTATAATGCAAATCTATAAAAATAAATAATTAGATGATAGGTGGAGAGAAACTGTGCTTGATGTTATTGCTATCGGAGAAGTCTTGATAGACTTTACTCCAGCATGTCGTACAGCTGGGGGGAACGAGCAGTTTGAATGTAATCCCGGAGGAGCTCCGGCTAACGTAGTAGCTGCGTTAGCCCGGTTAGGAGCTAGATCGGCATTGATTAGCAAGGTTGGGGAGGATCAATTCGGTTCATTACTGCATAACACACTGCAAAGCAGCGGTGTTGATGTGTCTGATGTTTCGTTTACAGATGAAGCGAGTACAACGTTGGCATTTGTTCATCTAGATGATAAAGGAGACAGGTCCTTCAGCTTCTTCCGAAAGCCAGGAGCGGATACCCTCTTGCATCCGAGGGACGTCCCACTCGATCGGATTGAAACCTGTCGTGCTCTACATTTTGGCTCATTGTCTATGACCCATGAACCGGCTCGTATGGCAACAAAGACAGCAGTACTTAAGGCAAGGGGAGCAGGAGTGTTGCTCTCATTCGATCCGAATATACGTTTTGCGCTATGGGAGAGTGAGGAGGAAGCAAAGCAGAATATTCTTTGGGGCATGGAGTATGCCGATATTCTGAAAATATCTGAAGAAGAGCTTTTCTTTATTACTGGTACCAACGATGTGGAGCAGGGCTCCCGGGAGTTGCAGCAACAATTTGGAATTGTATTGATCGTTGTCACTTTAGCAGAAAAAGGCTGCTATTTCCGCTTGGTTGATCAGGATGGACATGTTCCAGGGTTTCAGGTGAAGGCCATCGACACGACAGGTGCTGGCGACGCTTTTCTGGGCTGCTTGTTATATAAAATACTGGAAGCCAGAATTTCTTTGAATAATCTGACCAAAGAGCAATTCATCAGCATGCTGACTTTTGCTAATGCCGGCGGTGCATTAGTTACAACACGGAAGGGGGCTCTTAAGTCTATGCCCACGACATATGAGATTAACGAAATGATAGAGTCTAATAAACTATACAATGATGAGAGTTTCAGACCGGGGTTTCACTTTTCACCTCCGTCGCATTGGTTGAATGATCCGAACGGATTAGTTTTTTACGAGGGTAGCTATCATCTATTCTATCAGCACCATCCTTATAGTAATAAATGGGGTCCGATGCACTGGGGCCATGCAGTAAGCAAGGATCTGGTTCATTGGGAGCATATGCCGATCGCTCTGTTCCCAGATGATCATGGAGCCATATTCTCCGGTTGCTGTGTGGTGGACTGGAATAATAGCAGCGGATTATTCGAAGGTTCCCATGGATTGGTCGCGCTCTTTACCCATGCGGATACATGTCCAGAGACTGGACAGCCACGCCAACGGCAGAGTTTAGCTTACAGCCGTGATGCAGGACATAACTGGCATAAATATGAGGGGAATCCTGTCCTCGCTGAAGATGACCTGGTTGACTTTAGGGACCCGAAGTTATTCTGGCATCCACAAAGTGAGAGTTGGATAATGGTTATTGTTGCGGGTGACCATACCCGGTTTTACCGATCTGAAAATCTGCGTGAATGGTCGTTAACTGGTGAATTCGGTAAAGGCGAAGGTTCGCATGACGGAGTTTGGGAGTGTCCTGATCTGTTTGAATTGCCGATTGATGACACCGGGCATTCCAAATGGGTACTTATTATAAGCATCGGAGATAATCCCAACTGTCCAGAAGGATCGCGTACGCAATATTTTATTGGTGAGTTTGATGGAAATACTTTTATTAATGACAATACGCCCGATCATATCATGTGGCTGGATTATGGTAGAGACAACTATGCAGGAGTTAGTTGGTCGGATATACCTGAGCAAGACGGACGCCGTGTGATCATCGGGTGGATGAGCAACTGGAAGTATGCTAATGAGACACCTACCGGGACTTGGAGAGGTGCCATGACTTTACCTCGTGCCTTGTCACTGACGAACAGGGATGGTGGAGTGATCTTGGCTCAAATGCCTGTCAAGGAAATAGAACAGCTGCGCAAAGAATCAATGAGCTGGAACGGCGTAACTATTACGCCAGAGACCCCTTTTATGCAGAGAGTGAAGGAAGACCTGCTGGAAATTGAAGTAGATATCGATATGATGTCTGGTGAAGAGGTTCATATAGAGTTGAAATCCTCTGGGCAGAGCGAGATTGTTATTGGATTTGACTTTGAGCGCCAATGGCTTTTCATTGACCGTTCCCAATCGGGTATGACTGATTTTCACCCATCGTTTGCTTGCAATCACGGTGCCGAAATGGTTGCGGTAAATGGAAAGATCAAGTTGCATATCTGGCTGGATCGCAATGCGGTTGAAGTGTATGCCGATAATGGCTTAGTTGTATTGACGGATCAAATTTTCCCTGACGCTCCGATTGAGACAGTTGGGATAAGTACGCAATCAGGGCAGGTTGTACTGGATTCGCTTCAGATCTATACTCTTGAATCCATTCATATTCCAAGCTATACAACAACGCCGACTGCAGGGAGGAATGATGCATGAGTCATACAACTGATGGCCGAGGATTAATGATGCATTGGGCTTTTGATGAAGGTACCGGGGCAAGCGCTCTAGAGAGTGTATCCCAAGTCCGAGATGATATTCAGTACGTATTTAATCAAGCTGAGTTTACCGAACGTTCTGGTCCACAGTGGAGACAGGGAGTTACGGGAAGTGGTCTTCTATTCGACGGTTACTCGACTGCTATCGCTCATCAGGTCAATGAGAGTGATACGAACAGCGGGATGAAATCACTATCAGCGCTAAGTATAGGAGTATGGGTAGCACCTCGCTCTTATGATTGGGGCTATGAAGGTAAGTTGGCTGCCATTGTGAATCGCCATAATATGGAGCGCAAGCAAGGTTATCTGCTTGGCATGTTCCGACACGGTAGCTGGTCCTTCCAAGTGGGGCTCGAAGGAGGAATCTGGAAAGAAATTTGGTCACCAGACGGCCACGAGCTTCCCAAGAATGAATGGTCTTATGTAAACGTTGTATTTGATGGGAATCAAGGAGAAATTAAGCTGTATTTGAATGGCAGTGAAATTGCTTCATCCCCCGTTCCTTACGGTTCCCGCATTGCCGAGGCAGTAGGCACGGATCTCCTTATTGGAAAGAATAACCATAGCAGCATGTGGGGGGAAGTATTCAACCTCCAGATGTATAGCGGTATTATCGATGAACTGATGATATATAGCCGTGCTTTAAGTGCAGAGGAAGTCGCTACTTCTTATCGGCATGTGCTTACCTCCACAGATGGAGGTGTTAGGCCACAAGTACAATATGATGATATTAAGCTGGATCGGACACCTCTGTTGCAGGATCGACATAGACCGCAGTATCATGTCAGCCCGCCTGCTCATTGGATGAACGAACCTCATGCACCTATCTATTTTGACGGGCAATATCATTTGTTCTATCAACATAACCCGTTAGGACCGTTCTTTTATCAGATCCATTGGGGACATTGGGTAAGTAAGGATCTAGTGCATTGGCGTGATCTTCCCGTGGCCCTGGCTCCTGAAAAAGACCAGCTTGCACCGGACGGAATCTGGTCGGGAAGTGCAACTTACGATGCAGACGGTCTGCCTGTCCTATTCTTTACGGCGGGCAATGACAGTGCTTCACCGAATCAGAGTGTGGCACTTGCCCGTAGCACTTATTCCCAGGATGGAGACTCGGATTTGATCCAATGGGTCAAGCATCCGATACCACTCATCGTACAGGAGAAGGGAATGGGCGCATTTGGAGATTTTCGCGATCCGTTCGTATGGAAGGACGATGAAGGTTGGTTTGCTCTAGTTGGATCGGGGATCGAAGGCGAAGGTGGAGCAGCGTTGGCATTTGCATCACAGGATATGCTGAATTGGACATACAAAGGACCATTTTATCAGGCGGATATTGAGAAGTATCCCTATCTTGGACCCATCTGGGAGCTACCTGTATTTCTTCCTCTAGGCAACGACAAGCAGGGTGAGAACAAGCATTTACTATTGGTTAGTCCGGTAGGAAAAGGCGCCGATGTCGAAGTGTTCTATTGGATAGGACGCCTTGATAAACACAATCTTTCGTTCATTCCAGATCAAGAGGAGCCAGAACTGATTGACGTCGGTGATTTTCATTTTACCGGACCTAGCGGAATGGTAGATCCGAAGACTGGTAGAAATATTATATTTACAATAGCCCAAGGGGATCGGACATCTGAGCTTGAATACCAATCGGGCTGGGCTCACAATGGTGGATTGCCACTTAGTGTATATTTGAGGGATGACGGTCGCTTAGGAATCGAGCCGATTCAGGAGCTTCAATCTCTACGTGGTGCTAAGCAGCTATCGTTCCATGACAAGTCTTTGACTGAGGCTAATGTATTGCTAAGGGAAGTTCAAGGTGACATGCTTGAAATTCAAGTGGAACTGGAAGCGGGTAGTGCCACACAACTCGGAATCAAGGTCCGTTGTACACCGAATGGTGAAGAGGAAACGCTGCTGTATTATGATCTAAATGAAGCTAAACTCTTAGTCGATCGGACGAAAACTACACTTCATCCGGGAGAAAAGTGTAGTGGGATTCAGGGTGGCAAGTTGGAATTGCTCGGTGAGAATCTGAAGCTTCACATCTATTTGGATCGCTCTATGGTCGAAGCTTATGTCAATGGATTGAAAAGCTTGACGACCCGTGTCTATCCGAGCCGTAAGGATGCTTTAGGATTAGAGCTCTGGGGAGATGGAGAGTTCATTGTTAAAAATATGGAAGTATGGAATATGCAGTCTATTTGGTAGAGAAGCGCCTAGGCGCTTCTTACTCTATGGATGATGGAACAAACAGCTTAAGCAAGTTAACTGCCAATTGAAAGCGCTTTAATTATTCATCTCTCTTATTAAATGAATAGGCATCTTTGTACAAGGGAGCAATTTAAGAGGATGTAATACTGTTTGCATGAATAAGAGATGACGAAGGAGATTTGTATAATGAAGAAAGCAAAAAGAAGTAAATTATGGTTATCCAAAATGGTTGCATGGGCTATGGTTTTTCAACTTGTGGCACCAGGAATTTCGGTCGCAGCCGAGGCTGGAATTGATGTTGGAGAAGATTTTGTTCCAAAGGTGGACATGGCATTATCAGCTACGGATGCGGTCTATCAAATTGAGAATCCAGGCTTCGAAACAGGGGATATGTCAGGATGGACGGTTGTTAGAGGCGAAGCATTCGGTCTGGACAGCGTATCAGACGAATCCACCTGGTGGGCGGAACAAATACCGTACAACCAAGAAGGCGATTATCATTTAAACGGCTGGAAGTATGACGAGGCGGCGACAGGAGTTCTTCGCTCCAGCACCTTCGAGCTAGGCGGCAGTGGTTGGATTAGTTTCAAGCTTGGAGGTGCAAAAAATGCTAATAAGATATATGTAAATGTCGTGGATGCCGATACAGGCCAAGTTATTGCCAGATACGGCAATAGCTCATTCGCCGACGTTAGCTTCCCCAATCCCGATCAAGGCATGCGTCTTGCTAATATGGAGCAATATAAGGCGAATCTTTCTGAATATAAGGGGAAGGAGCTGTATGTGGAGATCGTCGATAATGCAACCTCAGATTGGGGTGTAATATTTGCGGACGCCTTCTTCATGTTCCATGAATCCGAGCCGGCTGTAGGAATTATCGCCATGGATATCAAGCCGGATTTCAAACGCTATCAAATCGACAATTCTAGTTTTGAAACCGGAGATTTAACAGGCTGGACGGTAGGAGAAGGTGAAGCGTTCGGTCCAAACAGCGTATCGGATGAAATAACCTGGTGGGATGAAGAAATCCCATACAATCAGGAGGGTAATTATCATTTGAACGGCTGGAAGTATGATGAAACTGCGACCGGGGTACTTCAATCTAGCACCTTCGAGCTTGGAGGAACTGGCTGGATTACCTTCAGACTGGGCGGAGGCAAGCATACGGATCAACTGTACGTGAATGTCATCGATGCGGATACGGGAGACTTGATTGCTAGGTACGGAAACACCGAATTTGACGAGTCCGGCTTTCCAAATCCAGCGCAGGGCTTGAGACTCGCGAATATGGAGCAATATAAAGCCGATCTTTCCAAGTATATCGGAAAAAAACTATATATGGAGATCGTCGATAATGGGATCTCGGATTGGGGGGTAATATTTGCGGATGCGTTCAACACCTTCAATGAACTTGTACCAGAAGAAGGGGAGATGGCGGATAACATTTTGCCAACCGAAATGCAGAATCCTAGTTTTGAAACCGGCAACTTCGACGGTTGGGCTGTTGATGGAAATGCTTTTCAAGTAACCGGTGAAGCCGGGGACGGTAAAGAAGGTAATTTTTATGCCAAGTCCTCCACAGAAGGAGAGGGATCGATTACCTCTAATATCTTCACGCTTCAGGGAACCGGGACGATTACCTTTACTGTTTTAGATATCGATAATCCTGAGGACGCCTACGTCGCATTATATGATGCTGGCACTAACACATTGCTTAAGAAGACTGTAGACGTCAGTGCAAATGAGTTAATTTCCTGGAAGATGCAGGAACATTATAATAAAAAGCTTTATATCAAGGTTATCGACCAATCCAATCAAGCTAGTATTTCCGTTGATGCTTTTCAATCTTATGTTATGGGTACTATTTTCTACATGAATTTTGATGAAGGGACAGGAAAGAAGGCATTTGAAGAAGTAAGCAATATCGAGCATGATGTGAATTATGTATTTAACAATGCCAGGTATATGGCACCCAAAGACCCAAGATGGACTCCGCGCGGAGTAAAAGGCGGTGCTTTGCTGTTCGATGGATACTCGAATGATATCGAGATCAATGCAAAAAACACCGTTCCAGTCCGTGATGCGTTAACGCTTGAAGCATGGGTCGCGCCGCGTAGCTACGAATGGGGAGATGGAAACAAGCTGTCAACCATCGTGAGCCAGTCTGATCAAGATAAAGCGGAAGGCTTCGCGCTTGGCATGTACCGGCACGGCACGTGGTCGATGCAGGTCGGAATTGGCGGCCAGTGGATTCAGGTATGGGTCAAAGATCATCCACTAGAAAAATACAAATGGAATTATGTGGCTGCTACTTTCGATAAGAAGGATGGAATGATTAAGTTGTACTTGAACGGTGAGGAAGTAGCTTCCCAAGCCACTCCCGTTGACATTCCGATTACACCATCTACCGAAAATCTGATAATCGGTAAAAATAATAAACCGGTAGAGTTGGCAGGTTTGTTCTCCTACAATATGTTCAGCGGACTTATAGATGAATTGAAACTACAAAACAAAGCCCTCACCCCTCAGGAGATCCTTGCCGAATATGAGAAGATGCAAACACTTCATGATGGCTCAGTTCCGGAAATTGAGAATGGTGATATTGATGAGGATCCAAGTGTATTTGATGGAGATCAGCATCGTCCCCAGTACCATGCGATGCCACCGCAAAACTGGATGAATGAAGCGCATGCACCTATTTATTATAACGGCAAATACCATTTATTTTATCAGCATAACCCGCAAGGGCCATTCTGGCATCAAATACATTGGGGCCATTGGGTGAGTGACGATATGGTGCATTGGGAAAATGAAAGGCCTGCCCTCGCTCCTGAAGCTGGTAGCCTTGATCCGGACGGAGCCTGGTCAGGCAGCGCGGCGTATGATCGTGATGGAAATCCGGTATTATTCTATACTGCGGGCAACGACTCGTTGTCACCGAACCAAAGAACAGGATTGGCGACTCCGGCTGATTTGTCGGATCCTAATTTAGAACAATGGGTAAAATATCCTGAACCAGTTACAGAACAGAACGGAAATGGCATACATAATGAGTTTCGGGACCCATTTGTATGGTACGACGAAGAGGTAGATAAATGGTATCAGCTAGTGACGTCTGGCCTTCAAGACTTCAGCAGCGGCACGGCTTTGGTATATGTGTCCGACGATATGTTCAACTGGGAGTATAAGGGACCTTTATACGTTAGTGACAGAAGCCTATATCCAGAGCTTGGCACGGTATGGGAACTACCAGTATTATTGCCATTAGGCAAGGATAGTACGGACAAACAAAAGTACATTTTTATCGTTAATCCTCATGAAAAGCCGGAGCATATTGCTCCAGCAAACGATGTACAAAGAGATGTTGAGGTTTTTTACTGGATTGGAACCTGGGACAGGGATAACTTTACATTTATACCTGATCAGGAGGCTCCCTCCAAGATGGATGTAGGCGATGGTTATTTAACAGCAGAGAGCGGTATGGTTACACCTGATGGAAGAACGGTCGTTTACTCCATGGTACAAAATGTAAGAACGCCTCAGGCTGAATATCAATCTGGATGGGCTCATAATCTGGCACTGCCAGTTTCCCTTAGTCTGGATGAACATGATGAATTGCGCATTGAGCCGATTCAAGAATTACAGAGCCTCCGTGGTACTAAATTGGTTGATTTTACAGACAAAAACATGGAATCCGCCAATCAATCGATCCAAAATGTCAAAGGCGACATGCTGGAGATTGTGATGGAAATTGATCCGGGCGAAGCTCAAAAATTTGGTCTCAAGGTGCGACGCTCCGATAACGGCCAAGAAGAAACATTGATTTACTATGACAAGACAGACGAGACCTTCAACGTAGATCGGACTAAGAGCAGTATTGATCCGGATGTGCGTGTGGATGGCATTCAAGGCGGATACGTCGATCTTGACGGAGAGAACCTGAAGCTTCATATTTTCCTTGATCGTTCGGTAATTGAAGCTTTTGCCAACAAAAAGAAAAAACTGACAACTCGCGTCTACGTAGGCCGATACGACTCCTTAGGGTTGAAGGTGTGGGCCGACAAAGATATTACGGTCAAGTCGATGCAAGTATGGAATATGAATGCCTTGACGGGTGAACCAGCTGCTCCAGTCTATGTTCCAAATAACTGGGATAACTCAGTGTATACGGATATTACGGATCTGCCTAATCACGATTTTGCTACAGGCGACTTAACAGGCTTGATAGTGGAAGGGGATGCCTTCCAGAATGTCCATGTGACCAATGCTCAGCTTTTCTGGGATACGATATATTTCAATCCGTCGCAAAAAATTCCAGGTGGCTATCATTTATGGGGCTTCAACGAAGCAGCCGGCGGTGACAGCTTAACGGGTACGCTAAAATCACAAAAATTTGTACTTGGTGGGAATGGTAAGATTAATTTCCTTGTCAGCGGCGGACGTGATCTGGATAAGCTGTATGTTGCATTGGTCCGAGTGTCGGACGGCGAAGTGTTATTTAAAGAGACAGCAACTAATTATGAGGAATATCAAAGAAAGATTTGGGATGCGTCGCAGTATATCGGCGAAGAGCTTTACATTAAGGTGGTTGATGAATCCACAGGTGGTTTTGGACATATTAATGTCGATGATTTCAACGTACCGGTTAAGGTAAAGAATCCAACTAAACCAATCGTTACGGACAACCCTGCAAGTAATGGGGAGACTCAAAGTAAATCGGATAGTCAGGGAAGTTTGGTTTTTGAAATTGCTAAAGACGAACGTCAGGTACTATTCCCAGTGACTATACCGGAAAATGACGGAAAGAACGCTTTAAAGATTAAACATAGAGGTGCAGAGGTTGAAGTACCTGCTGAGGTATTGAAGGATTTGCAAGGAGTAGTTAATAAAAACGAACTTGAACGCGCCCAAATCTCTTTTGAAATAGATACATTATCAGCAGATGAAATGAAAGAACTGATAGGGCGTGTCGAAAGCAAGAATAAAGCGGACATATCCGCTTTAGGAGAGGTCTATACCTTCAAATTATCTATAGTGAAGGCTGATGGAATGGCGCTTCAGCTTGAGAAATTCTCCAAACCAGTCACAATTAGGCTAAGTCTGAATGAGGATTTCCGTCATTCTCTGGCTGGAATCTATTACATCGCTGACGATGGTAGCTTGGAGTATGCAGGCGGAACGTATGCAAGCGATTGGATGACTGCGGAAGTGATTCACTTTAGTAAGTATGCTATCCTTAATTATGACAAATCGTTTAGTGATGTTAATGTATCGTATTGGGCACATGACGTGATTAAGAAGATGGCTGCGAAGCAAATTATTCGCGGTGTAAGCGATACGGCATTTGCACCAAAGCAAAACGTGACTAGAGCGGAGTTTGCCTCGATTATTAGCCGGGCAATGGGAATAACGACCTCGAATACAACTGCATTCAAGGATGTTGATCCAACAAAATGGTACGCTTCATCCATTGCTGCAGCATTCGAAGCGGGAATCTTAACCGGAAAAAGCAAAGATACATTTGCACCAGAGGAAACCTTGAGTCGAGAAGAGATGGTAGTCATGATTCTTAATGCTTATCAATTCCACACAGGGCAAAAGGCTGTTGCTAATCTAATTAGTAACTTTAAAGATGCCAACACAATTAGCGGTTGGGCTGTAAATGCGGTCGCTGCTGCACAGGAGCTTGGTTTCACCAATGGCCGTGGCAACGAATTATTCGTGCCTCATGGAAAAGTAAATCGTGCCGAAGCTACACAAATTGTTTCGCTATTGCTCGACAAGATCAATAAATAACTGGTAAGAGGAAAGCTGAGGATCAAGGTGCTGTAGTTCACCATGATTCTGGCTTTCCTTTCTTTATATTTATGCAAGCATGCGGCTATGAAATAGCAAGGAGGAATACAAATGAGAGAATCTTTCTGTTTGCCGGTCAATAGTAAGACTTAGGTTACAGTCGATATGTTGTATGTGCAAGTATAAATTTTTTGTAATACATTACGGAATAAGGTTACTGACCATCAAAGAATGAGCTCAAGGTTTTGAGGGCATACTTTTTATCAAATAAGTAGATGAAATAAATTGATAATGTACATAAAATGTAGTTAAATTATGGGAGGATTAACGATGGATGCAAATTACAAAGGTACAAATAAGTTAATTGCAGGGATTGTATTCGGCGTTATCACATTTTGGCTTTTCGCACAGGCAATGGTAAATGTAGTTCCTGCAGTTCAAGCGGATTTAGGGATTTCGCACGGAACATTAAATATTGCAATTAGTTTAACCGCTTTATTCTCAGGGTTATTTATCGTTGCTGCTGGAGGAATTGCAGATAAAATTGGACGTAAAAAAATTACGTATCTTGGATTAATACTAAGTGTGATTGGCTGCTTATGTCTTGTTTTTGCACAAGGATCTGCCTTATTAATAATCGGACGTATTATTCAAGGGCTTTCGGCAGCTTGTATTATGCCAGCAACGATTGCTTTAATGAAGGCTTACTTCGAAGGGAAAGAAAGACAACGTGCTCTTAGTTACTGGTCCATTGGATCTTGGGGAGGCTCAGGGGTCTGTTCATTTGCAGGTGGTGCCATTGCAACGTATTTGGGCTGGAGATGGATTTTTATCTTTTCCATAGTGTTTGCCATTCTTGCAATGTGGCTTATTAAAGATACGCCTGAAAGTAAAGTAGAAGGAAACGGAAAGTTTAAGTTTGATTTTGGTGGTTTAGCAATCTTTATCGTCACGATGATTGCATTAAATGTGGTTATTACATTTGGTTCAGATTTGGGTTGGACAAGTCCAATAACGATTATTCTTGCCATCGTTACTATTGCCGGAGCTATTGTCTTCTTCAAGGTTGAAAAAGGGAAGGATATCGCGCTTATAGATTTCTCTTTATTTAAAAACAAACCATACGCTGGAGCAACATACTCTAACTTTTTGTTAAATGCGATTGCTGGGACACTTGTTGTTGCCAATACGTATGTTCAAGTAGGTCGAGGGTTCACGGCATTTCAGTCAGGAATGCTATCGATTGGCTATTTAGTCGTTGTGCTTGCTATGATTCGTGTCGGTGAGAAAATTTTGCAAAGAGTAGGTGCAAAGGTACCTATGGTTTGGGGAGCTATTATTACGACAGTTGGTGTAGCGCTTATGGCTTTAACCTTCTTGCCAGGTTTTTTGTACACCGTTGCCGTATTTATTGGGTTTGTTTTATTCGGGCTTGGACTGGGTATATATGCTACACCATCTACAGACACATCTGTCTCCAATGCACCATCACATAAAGTAGGTGAAGCGGCAGGTGTTTATAAAATGGCAAGCTCACTAGGCAGTGCGATAGGTGTAGCCATCTCGGCAACGGTTTATAGTTCAATAGCAGCGGTAGGAAGTATTGAGCTTGCGGCATCAGTAGGGATTATCGTAAACGTAATATTCGGAATCCTTTCATTACTATCCATTCTGATTATGGTTCCAAAAGATGCTGGTAAACCGTCCGATGATCAGTCAAAAAAAACATATCAAATGCCAAATAAAGCAGCAAATTAACGAATAAACGAATTAATTAAATTACAAAGGAGACGTAAGATGAAGAGTGAATTAATGAGCATGTTAGAATCACGTAAGGACGAAATAATTTCTATACGGCGCCATTTGCATGAAAATCCAGAGGTTTCATTCAAAGAGAAGAAAACAGCTCAGTACATTGTAGATTTTTATAAAGGAAAAGATGTAGATATTCAAACGAATGTCGGAAACGGTTATGGCATTATCGTTACGATTAAAGGTGGAAAACCTGGTAAAACGATTGGTTTACGCGCAGATTTTGATGCCCTCCCGATTGTAGAAGAAACAGACGTACCGTTTAGATCAAAAAATGAAGGTGTGATGCACGCATGTGGGCATGATGGACATACGGCTTACTTGCTAGTGTTAGCTGATTGCTTCATTCAATTAAAAGACTCTATTCCAGGAACGATAAAAATCATTCATCAACATGCTGAAGAGGTTCCGCCGGGCGGAGCAAAAAGTATTGTCGAGTCAGGTTTAATTGATGATTTAGATGCCATTTATGGTATTCATTTATTGCCAATGGGTCCAGCGGGAACGGTAGGATATCACGCTGGATATTCCTTCAATGGACGAGCATATATGAAATTAAAAGTTCAAGGAATAGGCGGACATGGCTCCTCTCCTCATCTAGCTAACGATGCGATTGTTGCTGCTGCTTATTTTGTTACTGCTGTGCAAACGATTGTAAGCCGTAGATTAAATCCATTTGATATTGGTGTCATCACCATCGGATCCTTTGACGGAAAAGGTACATTCAACGTAATTAAAGACAGTGTAGAGCTTGAGGGCGATATTCGTTATATGAATGTAAAAACAAGTGAAACAATTGCGAAAGAGATTAGACGTATTGCAAGAGGGATTGAAGAAGAATTTGACGTTACATGTGAGCTTACGTATACTCCAGATTACCCGCCTTTGTATAACAATCCTGAACTTACAGCTAAGGTAGCAGAAAGCTTAAAAAGCATGAACGATAAAGACATTAAAGAAGTAAAAGAATTTCCAGCATTACCTCCATCTGAAGATTTTGCTTACTATGCGGAAAAATTCCCTGCTTGCTTCTTTTACATTGCTTGTTCACCTAAAGGAGTAGAACAGCCTTACTTCAATCATCATCCGAAATTTGATATTGACGAAGATGCTCTTATCGTAGCTGCTAAAGCGGTTGGACAAGTTGTATGTAATTATTACGAATTAGACTAATTTAAATATGAGAATGATACTCTTCACCTTTTCAATATCTTTCACTATTTCATATTCTATCTAATTCAAATATACATACGTGCTCCCCCATATCCGGGGGAGAGGAGAAGTTACTCTGGCCCACAATCATGCCCATATAATCATCACACATAAAGAACCAGTCCGGATAAATCGGACTGGTTTTCTGCTTTTTCTATACTCATCGTATTCAAAATACCACCAAATCTCATCAAGACCGCCCATAGTTATGGGCAGCATGATGTAAGACTGACAAGGCTTCCTAGCCTTTCAGCTTTATATTATCTGAGTACACGCTTGGCTACTTTAGTCCGATCGCATATCGAAAGTTAGCCATTAATAAAGTTGTCTAATTTAGTGTTAACAGTCGTTATACTGAAGTTCCTAAGAGGACTTAAAGGAAAATAAAATATGGATAACCGCTTTGATGGCGTTTTTTTTCTGTTTATTGTGAAAGTTACGCGATAGATGAAGAAGGAGTGAGAATTGTCTAGTAACAATTTTTAAAGTAACGCTAGTAGAACTGTTAGGCGAACCTAAAGAGGGGATTTTATAGGTGTTATTTTATATATTGTTTATCGATTTTTAAGTTTTGAACATAGTTTAATTAAACTTTAACAACTATAATAACCCTGTAAGCCGTAACATCCTAGAAAATTACATAGGTATGAGAGAGGTAAACAGCAAATACGAAAAGGAGCTGAATGAGGTAGATTAGTTGAATGAATCAATAGGCTGTTCATTACTAGAGTAGAGGAGTGTCATGATGAAAAGAGTAATTAGTGTAATGTTAGTTGTATCTTTAATATTCGGACAAATGATAGCGATTACAAAGATTGATCATAATCAAGTAGCTTCTGCAGCTTCAGCTTTTGCATATGAACAAAATATAAAGCCGTTAGAGGATTCAATCGTTAATCGTCCGAAAAATGCTGAAGATGCAGACAAAAACTATCATCCTGCTGCTGGAACACCAGAGTTGAATGCTGATGGAATGAATGTCTCAGGTACAGGGTCTTATTCCTATTTCAAATTTGATCTGACGGAACTCCCGGAAGCGGATAAGATTGGGACGACACTATTTTCTGTATGGGGTCGAGACACATCGAAAAGTACAAATGATACAGCTGAAAACTACATTGAGGTTTTCGGAGCATCAGGATCAGAGGATTGGACAGAAATGAATCTTACCTGGAATAATAGGCCGACTATGAACGCTGAGCCTATAACGGAAGTGTTATTTTCTACATCTAATGCTTATCAAGATGCTGATGTAACGGAATACATAAAGGAGCAGAAGGAAAACGGAGCAGCCAACGTTACATTTATAATTGTTGCCAAAACTGATAAAGGGAATTTTTACCATCGTGGTAAGGATACAAAGGCGGGAGGACAAAATCCACCTCGCTTAATCGTATCAGATCCTACCTTTATACCAGAGGATATGAGTTTAGATAGTGATGGTAGAAGTCGATTATATCCAACTGATTGGTATCCTGGATATACCGATGAGAAGGGCAGATTCCTGCATGACTTTTCCTACGCTGGCTATCATCGGGGGGAACTGTCGTTACCTCAAGTAGATATGGTTAATAGCATTGATGTAACACAAAAGCCTTATTTAGCTGATCCAACAGGACAAACTGATGCGACAACAGCGATTCAACAGGCTATTGATACGGCGGAAGAAGCCGGTGGGGGCGTTGTGTACCTGCCGACAGGCACATATCAAGTGAATCCACAGATGAATAAATCTTATTCGTTGGCCATCACTTCTAGCAACATAGTATTGAAAGGCGATGGGGTCGACAAAACCTTTATCTATAATGCTTCTGAAAATATGAAGCAAAAAGAAATTATCCGTGTAGGAACAGGTGGCTGGAAGAGATCGAATGTAACAACGAAGCTGGCAGCTTCTGCTCTAGAGCCTACATCGTTGCTTACTGTTGAGAATACGCAAGGTTTTGAGACTGGTGATTACCTAGTTATTACTTTCGATACGACAGAACAATTTCTGGAGGAACTGGGTATGCAGGTACGCTGGAAATCGAGACTTGGTAATATTGAAGAAATATATTATAGACAGGTATTGGCTGTTGATCACGAAAAAAGTACAATTACGATCGATGTACCTACGAGATATCCGCTGAAGCTGCGTGATAATATTTCTATTATCAAGGCGGAGGCACCACCATCCGAAATTGGGTTGCAGGACTTCTCGATCGCGAATAAACAAAATTCAAAAACGGGCTTGGCAGAGAACGATTTCAAGGAGTCAGGTACGGCTGGTTATGAGACTGATTTGGCGAAAATAATTTATATTCTAGCAGTCACCAATAGCTGGGTAACTAATGTAAGTACTTACAAACCAGCAGGTAATGCAGAATACCATATTCTTTCTAACGGCATTGTGCTTGAACGAACTAAGAACGTTACGATTGATCATGTTACGATGCAATATCCACAATATCGTGGTGCTAACGGCAATGGATATTTGTATCAGCTTAAAGGGAATGATGACCTTATTTCTAATAGTAAGGCAACTGGTGCACGACATAATTTTACGTATGCGAACTTTGCAGCAAATGGCAACGTACTGCAGAACGTAAAGGCGGAAAAATCGTCCCTAATGACTGATTTCCATATGTACTTAAGTATGGCTAACCTTATTGATAGTATGGTTCTGGATGGAGATGGTATCTCGGCAATATCGAGAGATTACGGCTCCAACATTAATAATCGTCATGGGGTTGTAACGACAGAAAGTGTTTTTTGGAATACAGAGGGAATTGCTCCGCATTCAAGCAAAATAGGTGATAATATCATTATTGAGTCAGAGCAGTTTGGAAATGGGTACATTATTGGGACTAAAGGAAATGTGTCTAATGTAAATGTGGATATCATCGGATCTATACCCGATACGGATACAAGACCCTTCGATATGGCGGAAGGCATTGGTGAAGGGGATAGGCTTCTTCCACAAAGCTTGTACGCGGATCAGCTGACGAGCAAGCAGATGAATAGAGATACAGCCTTACAATCTCTTTATGTTAATGGTGAAGCGATCCCAGGCATGCAATTTTTAAAAACAAAGTATAACTACACGCTTCCGTATGGAACTACTCAAATTCCAGTTTTGGAGGCAGCTGCGTTAGATCAGGACGCTGCGATCTCTATTGAACAACCTACAAGCTTGGATGGAGATGGTATCATTACCATAAGTAAAGGCGGAGCTGTTAAATCATATACCGTTCACTTCACATTGGCAAAATTTCCAACTCTTCCAACTAAATTAACGCTTGCACCAGATAAATCTGTCGTTGGTTGGCGTTTGAATACAGACGAGATTGTGGTAGGTAATACCGGAAAGTTGGTTTCTTACTTGACCTTGGATAACCACAATGTCATTCATCCATCATCAGTTGAGGCATCAATCGTTTACCAAGTAAGTAATCCTGAAATTGGAACAGTGAGCAACGATACCTTCTATGGGAAAAAGCCTGGTACAACAGTAGTAAAGGCGAGTGCGACGTATAATGGGATTACTGTATCAAGTGAATTGACTATTCAGGTAGTAGAAGCGCTAGCAGACCCAGTAGGAACTTTCGCTGCTATTGCAAATGTAAAAGCAAGTAAAGATGATGGCAACGTGCCCCTGAATGTAGTTGATCGAGATATTGGTTCTCGTTGGTCAGCAGAAGGAATGGGAGAGCATTTGCTATTAGAGCTGGAACATGAGCAGTGGATTAATAAGAGCAGTATTATTTTCTTCAATGGTCATCAAAGAGAAAATTACTTTGATTTGGAGGTTTCTAAAGACGGAATTAACTTCACTCCTGTACTAAAAGGTGCAGAAAGTACAAAAGGGGAGGTTAATCAGATAGAAACATTTGAGTTTACTCCCGTAAAGGCAAAGTATGTGAGGTATATAGGTCAAGGAAATGCTATGAATCTGTGGAATAGTATTGTAGAGTTTTGGATTCATCAGAGCGATGATCCGACGTCTCCTTCCGTTCCATCAACACCTTGGTTCCCTGAAGAGACGAATCCGAATGAGCCTGTTAATAATCCGAATCAGCTTCATGTAGATCTAGGAAGTCCAGTCATCAAAAAGAATGTTCAGGGAATAGAGATTTCGTACTATCAGCTGGACTATGCTGCCATTAAGCAAGCTTTGGTAGTACTAACCGCTTTGCAAAAGCAAGAGTTGTCGTATATTTTGCTGAACACAAAGCAACAATTAAGTGGGATGGAGATTCTATTGACGCAGGAAGTGCTTCAACTGATGAAAGAAGCAGCTCCACAAGCTCTGCTACTTGTTCAATCCAAAGAGGCAACTTTTGAGCTGTCAGTATCAGCTCTGTATAGCGATAAACTATTTGATACCATTACGCTTCAATTTAATCAGGTACAGGGAGTCCTTTATGAGGCGTTACAGGATGCTGCTGAAAAAGCTGCAATTAAAGTGCTGTACCCTGGTGTGGAAGTAAGATTAATTGGTGGAGCTGATGATCGTACTTCTAAACAAGTATATGCCCCAATTAAGCTCAGCTTAGAGGGGATCCTGCCAATTGGATCGATATCTGTTGTTCGATTCGATGTTGCAACAGGACAGATGCAATATGTGCCTGCCATAATGGAGCATAAGGATAATAAAACGAATATTGTCATCCATCGTACGGGTGATGGTGTATACACCCTAGTACAAGCGAATGTACAGTTTGCCGATACTCAGCTTCATTGGTCAAAGGATTCGGTAGCTTTACTTGCATCCAAGCTTCTGGTAAAAGGTAAGTCGCAGACACAATTCAATCCGGACGATCATATTACAAGAGCTGAATTTACAGCTCTTGTAAGCCGTGCCCTTGGCTTAACACCATACGTCTCCAATACTTTCGTGGATGTTTCTTCAGATGCTTGGTATGCAGATGCGATTGGTGCAGCCACTGGGGCAGGATTAATTAATGGGTTCAAGACAGGTGAATTTGCACCGGAAGATACAATTACAAGGGAGCAGATGGCTGTCATTATTATTAATGCTATACAGTTTGCTAACAAAGGGAAGCTGAGTAAGGCAACGAATTATAGTTTGGATCAGTTCAAGGATGGTTATAAAGTTAGTGCATATGCGCAGGAGGCAATGGAAATGGCTATACAGTACGGATTATTGAATGGAAGAGGTCAGGAGCAACTGACTCCACAGGACCAAGCCACGCGTGCTGAAGCAGTTGTTATTTTGGAGCGAATGCTGCGTCATCTAAACTTTCTGCCAGCTTAAAGAGTCATAGAAAAAAGCACTATATGCTTAACTAGATAGGAGATGGCCTCTGTAATTGTTCAGGGGCCATCTTTTAAATGTGAGACCTTCCATGAGTTCATTGAACTTTTGAAAGGTCTCTCATTATTTTATATTTAGGTGGGTATGCCTCGATCTAATTCTTCCTCTAAAACATGTTTTACTAAACGACGTACTTCATCTGTTGAACTGGTATCCATTAATTGATTTCTTAGTTCGCCTGCGCCTCTAAATCCACGAACATAGATTTTGAAAAAGCGAAGAAGTGGTTTAAACGGACGTGGCCCGGTTTCTTTTGAATATTTAATTCTTTAGGTTCTATTTCAAAAGCAAATGGATTAGTGAAAATGCCGCGGCCAATCATGACACCATCAACCCTGTATTGTTCCACTAGTTTTAATCCTGTTGCGCGGTTAGGAATATCTCTATTAATAGTTAACAACGTACGAAGGTGAATGGAAAGATTAGCAATATCTTGTTTCAATATATGACCTTGAGGTTTTGCAACCTCACTAACGACGTGACGAAATGATGTTGGCATTGTTTGCTACGAAAACGCCTGACGGTGAATTAGCGTCTGCAGTCGAAAATCTTGTCGAGCGGATCACGAAATGGTTGGTTAAGGTGATCTTGTCGCAACGATGTGAGCGAAGGCGTTTTCGTATTTTATTATTGTAGGCAAATCTGCGTAGTGTCACAGTGCCCTTTGCTATTGATATTGCTGTTGGTTGAATCTTTTTGGAGTTTGCGGGGAGGAGCTAATCGATAACAAGGTGAAATTACGATTAAATTGTACAAATCGCTAATGGTATTTTATAAATTGATAATCACTAAGTTAAAAATCAACATTTGATTGTAGCTATTGCCCATACCGCAACAAACTCTTTTTGATTAACCTAAATAGGAGAGATGCGTCCGTGCAGAAAACAGTGGAAAAGCATCTTATCAGCAAAATTATTAGAGGGGGTTGTGTCATGAGGAAAATAGCAGTAATTATCATTATGATTCTACTTGTAAGCTCGATGCTTGCAGCATGTTCTTCTGGAGGAGGGAACTCTAAAGGCAGTAACACAGTACCTAACAATGAAGGTATAACAAAAGAACCAGCAGGGGAAGTACAGACAGAAGCAACAACATATCCGATTAATACAGATAAAAAGCTTACTTACTGGGGGGAAATGAATGGTAACCTCGTAGGGGTGAAAGCAACACACGAAGATGTTCCTTTCTTTCAGGAATGGCAAAAGGTAACGGGGGTAGATCTACAATTTACAGCTCCTCCTTCTGGTCAAGTAAAAGAGGCAATGAATATGCTGCTTGCTTCTGGTACGTTGCCTGATCTTATTGAATATAACTTTATCGGTGATTTCCCCGGAGGTCCTGAAAAAGCAATTAATGATGGTTACATTATTGAGCTAAACGATCTAATTAACAAATATGCTCCAAACTTAAAAAAGTTTCTCGAGGAAAATCCTGAAATAGACAAAATGGTAAAAACAGATAGCGGTAGCTACTACGTTTTCCCATTCGTTCGTTATGATGAATATCTTCGCGTCTTCCAAGGTCCGATCGTGCGCAAGGATTGGCTAGATGAATTGGGACTTCCTGTTCCAGAAACGATCGATGATTGGACAACAATGTTAAGAGCGTTTAAAGAGAAAAAAGGTGCAACAGCTCCATTATCATTTAATAGTAAACCAAGATTTTTTAGTGATTCAGGCAATGGTGCAATCAGCGGTGCTTTCGGTGTAAATCGCGGATTTTATTTAGAGGAAAATGATATTAAATTTGGTCCTGCCGAGCCCGGATTTAAAGATTACTTAAATCAAATGCATGAGTGGTATGCTGAAGGATTAATCGATAAAAATGCTGCGACAGCAGATACAAAGTCACTTGATAGCAATATGGCTACTGGCGCTACTGGTGCGACGATCGGTAACGCTGGTGGCGGTATCGGTAAATGGCAACCGCTTGTAGAAGCAAATGAACCTAATGCAGTGCTTGTAGCAGCACCTTATCCAGTACTGAACAAAGGTGATAAGCCCAAATTTGGTCAAATGAACCATGCTTATGCATCAGAAGGAACGGTAGCAATTACGACTGCGGCTAAAGATCCAGAGCTTGCAGTACGTATGCTGGATTTTGGCTACAGTGAGGAAGGTAGATTATTCTTTAACTTCGGTACCGAAGGTGTCAGCTACAATATGGTAGGTGACTATCCAACATATACTGATCTATTATTGAAAAACCCTGACAACTTAGCTCCCGCTCAAGCAATTTCATTGTACGCACGTGGTAGCTACAATGGTCCATTCATTCAAGACAAACGTTATGCAGAGCAGTTCTTTATACTGGATACTCAAAAAGAAGCTGTTAATGTGTGGAAAAATACAGATGCCGCTATGCATAATTTGCCACCAATTACGCCTACACCAGATGAAAGTTCTGATTTTGCAACGATAATGAACGATATTAATACGCTTGTCGATGAAATGACTACTAAAATAATTATAGGTGTGGAACCAATTGATGCCTATGAATCTTATCTAGAAAAAATGAAATCATTAAAGCTAGATCGTGCGATAGAAATCCAATCTGCTGCACTGGAACGCTTCAATAATCGTTAATAACTAATAAGGAGAGGGTATAAAACCCTCTCCCAATTAAGAGGTGAATCCTATCATGAAGAGCGGGCTTGGCAATAGAATCTCACGTGATTTTTTTATGAATAAATACTTATATATCATGATGATACCAGTCATCGTATACTATGCTATTTTCCACTATGCACCGATGTACGGAGCGATTATAGCATTTAAAGAATACGCTCCAATTAAAGGGATTATGGGTAGTGACTGGGTTGGATTAAAACATTTCGCAGACTTTTTTAATAGTTATTACTTTGTTCGAGTTTTGAAAAATACGCTTTTAATTAGTTTTTATACACTTATTTTTGAGTTTCCTGCTCCAATCATATTGGCATTACTTATTAATGAAGTACGTCATCGTACGTTCAAGCGGGTTGTTCAAACGATAACCTACATGCCTTATTTTATATCGTTAGTTGTTATTTGTGGAATCATTACCGACTTTACGAATGCGGACGGTTTAATTAATAGACTCTTTATGGTATTTGGATACGATGGGCAGGCGATGCTACAAAAACCTGAATTATTCCGACCTATTTATGTATTGTCTGAAATATGGCAGCGCATTGGCTGGGAATCTATTATTTACATTGCTGCACTAATGGGCATTGATCAAGAACAGTATGAAGCAGCGCGTATGGATGGAGCCAGTCGTTTAAGGCAGATGTTCTATATTACGATCCCGGGCATGCTGCCAATTATAACGATCATGTTTATTCTTCGAATGGGTAATATGCTGAACGTAGGCTTTGAGAAAATAATATTGCTGTATAACTCCGTTACTTACGAAACAGCCGACGTTATTTCCTCCTTCGTTTATCGAAAAGGTCTATTAGAGTTTGGCTGGAGCTATAGTGCAGCAGTAGGATTGTTTAATTCAGTTATTAATCTTACGCTGCTGATAGGTGCGAATTATATTAGTAAAAAAATTAGCAAAAATAGTTTATGGTGAGGTGAACTTCTTGCATACAAAAACTGATCTAGCTGACAAAGTGATCTTAACAGTTATTTATACTATTCTTATCGGACTTGTCATTGTCACTTTATACCCACTGCTTTATGTGTTATTTGCCTCGTTTAGTGATGCCGGTCAGTTGATAGCGAATAAAACATTGCTATGGAAGCCGCTTGGCTTTAGTTTAGATGCGTATAAAAGCGTTCTTGCTAACCCAGGTATAGGGATAGGTTATAAAAATACGCTATTTATCGTTTTCTTTGGTGTGCTCGTGAATCTATTTATGACTGCACTTGGCGCTTATGTATTATCTCGTAAAAATGTGATGTGGAATAATTTATTCATGTTTTTAATTGTGTTTACGATGTTTTTTGGCGGTGGCCTAATTCCGCTTTACTTGACGGTTAAGGAAGTTGGATTGCTGAATTCGCTATGGGCAACAATTATCCCCTTCGCTATCAGCACTTTTAATCTGATTATTATGCGGACATCATTTATGAGCATCCCGGATAGCTTAGAGGAATCGGCAAAAATTGATGGCGCGAATCATTTCACTATCTTGTTTCGTATCATTCTTCCACTATCGATGCCTGTCATTGCAGTAATGATTTTATATTACGCAGTAGATAAGTGGAACGGTTGGTTTTACGCATCTATATTTATTCAAAATCGCGAACTATTCCCGTTACAGCTCATTTTGCGTGAAATATTAATTTCGAATGCAACAGATAGTATGTCGACAGGAGCATCAGCTGGTGATCGCTTTCAAATTGGAGAGACAATTAAGTATGCGACCATTATGGTAGCTACTGTGCCTATTTTATGTGTGTATCCATTTGTTCAGCGTTTCTTTGTAAAAGGAGTTATGGTTGGTTCACTTAAAGGCTAATAAAGCTACGTTTGGTTTAGTATACATTGCATAGTAATAAAGGGAGGGGATTAGTGTGTCTAGTGATCGTTTTACAGATGCAGAGGTATGGGAGAAAATAGTTGAAAAGCTGGAAGAGATGAATAAAAAAATTGGCAATAAGTCACCGCATGTCGCTTTATCAGAGGGTGGTGTGTACGACGATGAACGTATCGATTGGTGGACATCAGGTTTTTGGCCAGGTCTGTTGTGGCTTGGGTATGATATGACTAAGAATGAAATATTTAAGCAAAGCGCATGGGATTGGGATATCAAAATGGAACAGCGCATGCTTGAAAAAAATTCATTTGATCATGATGTCGGTTTTCAGTTTTTATCTACAGCTGTGTTTAAATATAAGCTAACAGGTGATATGGATGCTCGTCGACGCGGATTAGCAGCAGCTAACTTTCTAGCAGGCAGATTTAATATTCAAGGTCACTTCATTCGTGCTTGGAATAGTAATATGCATGGCTGGTCCATTGTGGATTCGGCGATGAATCTATCATTATTATGCTGGGCAGCTGAGGAATTAGAAGATCCACGCTTTATGCATATCGCGCGTCTGCATGCAGATACTCTTGTTGAGCATTTCATTCGGGCGGATGGCTCAGTTAATCATATTGTTTCATTTGATCCAGCGACTGGTGAAGCTATAGAAGCGATCGGCGGACAAGGTGAAGCAGCTGATTCAGCGTGGAGTCGAGGAGCCGCGTGGGCTTTGTACGGTATGGCTAATATGTATCGTTTTACGAAAGATGAGAAGTATGGCCAGGCCGCTCAGCGTGTTGCTCATTTTTTCATGTCTCATTTGCCATCTGATAAAGTACCACATTGGGATTTCAGAACAAGAGGTAATCCAGAATTGGAGCCGCGTGACAGCTCGGCAGGTGCGATAGCAGCCTCTGGTTTACTTGAGCTTGCTGCTCTAATACCAGAGCATATTGGTCGTAGATATGAAGCGGTAGCTATGCAGATGCTTTATTCGCTATATCATCATTATAGTACTTGGAATAAACCACAGCACCAAGCTATTTTACTACAAGGAACAGGCCATAAGCCTGCTGGTCAAAATATTAATGTATCGCTTATTTATGGTGATTACTTCTTTGTAGAAGCCTTTGCAAAAAGAAATGGTTGGAAAAATCGTATTTATTAAAGGTAGATTAATAATATATTTCGAAATAGCTTGAGAAAACAAATCCTGTTTTCTCAGGCTATTTGACATATAATCAATGGAATTGGAGTTTTTGCATATGTTGAAATTGAAATGAAGAGAGTATAATACAACTTAGTATTTAATTTGAATATAAACTGGTGATGAAAAGGTGCTTAATATTCGAAATTTATGGCAAAAGCGTAAAAGTGTTATTGTAACCTGGTTAATTTCATACAGCGTGATTCTCATTATACCTATTATGATAAGCCTTATTATTTATTCACAGGCAAGTGAAACATTGAAGAGTGAAATTTTACGCGCTAATGATTCTATGTTAAAAAAAATGCGTTATACGATTGATAACCAAATTGATCTAATGCAGCGACTTAATATGGAAATGAGCTGGAATTCTCGGCTGCAATCTCTTATGTATAGCAACAATACGGAAAGTGAAGCCTCCTTTATTGCTTATCAGCTTGCTAAGGAGTTTCGCTTATATAAAACATCGTATGCTACCATGGATGAATTTTATATTTATTGGCATGATGAGGATGCAATTATTCGTTCTGGCAATATAAGAGATGCCGAGGTTGCTTTCCATACGATACACGATACTGGTGAAGTGACTTATGATCAGTGGAAGGATGCGCTGGCAGAGGTCAATCATAGCAAATTTTTTATTTGGCCTCATATGAACGAAGGAGAACAACAAAAATCTATCGTATACATAAAGTCACTGCCCAAAAGCTTGGATGGCAAGGAAACAGGCGCGGCTATTGTGATGGTTGATGTGGAGCGATTCTATCAAGCTATTGACAGTATGTCCGATCTTAGCGAGGGACAATTGCTAATATTAAATGAAGAGAATGAAGTACTACTGTCTAACCGTTCAATAGATCCAAAGCTAAATGCAATGCTCGAACCATTTTTTGATCATACTAATGGGACAATAAAGCTCGACAAGGATAAAATTGGTAAATCAGAACTATTCTTTGTAACCTCAGATGTATCCCATTTAAAATATGCTTTAATCATTCCTAGTGAAGTGTACTGGAAGAAAGCAGAATATGTACGTAGCTTTGCATTCATAAGTATTGTGATTAGTATTGTGAGCGCTATCATACTAACTTGGTTTTTTTTACGTCGGAACTATACACCAATTCAAGAGCTTGTGAAATCGTTGAGTGATCGCATGTCTCCAGGAGAGCAGCGTGATTGGAATGAACTACGATTTATTAAACAAGCAATGCAGCATACAAGAACAGAAAAGGATGAAGTTGTGCTGCAATTGCAAAAGCATCAGCAGGTGCTTCGTTCTAATTTAATTCATCGTTTGATAAAAGGTAAGCTAGATTCATTAATCTCATATGAGGAAGCATTCAAGTCGTTTCATATGAAACTTCAATCTAATTCTTTCGCCGTTATTTTATTTATGGTTGAAAATGAGGATGATGTATATGAAACGCTGCCTGGAATCGATGATTATGAGCGGAGAAAATTAATTCAGTTTATTATTGCCAATGTAGTTGAAGAAATTGTTGTCAAGGAAGGTCATATTGGTTATGTCGCTGAAGCAGATGATATGTTAGTATGTCTCGTTAATATCGCTTCGGAATGTAGCGATGAGAAGCAGCATTTATTACATATCGCAACAGAGGCACAAGCATTTCTAGCTAGATACCATATGGAATTAACGATATCACTGAGTCGGAAGCATACGTCATGGCCAGGTGTTGCTGAATGCTATCAAGAAGCGATGGACGCGATGGAATACAAGATGATACTCGGCAAGAAAGGGATTATATCCTACGATGATACGATTCAATCTCAGTACATTCAGCCTGATTACTATTATCCATTGCAGGTAGAGCAGCAGCTCATTAATTTTATTAAAGTCGGCGATATAGCTCAAGCATCGCAATATTTGAATGATATTATGGAGCGTAATTTTGCCAAACCAATTGTCTCATTAACGTTAGCTAAATGTTTAATTTTTAATGTTGTAGGTACAATGGTTAAGGCGATTAATGAATTAGGCAATCAAGGTGATGGTATGTTTGAGCGTAATCTTCAATGGATGGAAGTCATTATGGCTTGTGATACACTTCAAGAAATGCAGCAAAAGCTTCATCAACTATTGGAGGAAGTATGCTCTATTGCCGAAGCTAAGCGCAGTGCAAATATGACGCTGGATCGAGAAGTCTCCTTGCGAGATCATACGACAAGTGTGACGAAATATATAGAGGACAACTATGCAGACGCAAATCTTAATGTAAATGCGATCGGTGAGGAATTCAACTTGAAGGGCAGCTATATATCAAAGCTATATAAAAACCAGACAGGCGAAGGCTTATTAGATTGCATCCATAAGTATAGAATAAATCAAGCCAAGACGAGGCTTAGCACAACGCAGCAGTCCATTTCAGAAATTGCACAATGTGTAGGCTACAATGACGCTGCTACTTTTATTCGAGTGTTCAAAAAGTATGAAGGAATTACGCCAGGTAAGTTTAAAGAAATCTCCTAGTAAAGGATTGGGTCCAGCATGGGGAAGAATATAAAGATAATAATATTGCTGATGTCAGTATTGCTTCTCCTTGGGAGTTGTTCAGGAGAGGGGAAAGTGAATCAGAATATAAATAATGAAAGTAACTCTCAGTTAGAGAAGGATATTCCACATCTCTCTTACTGGTCAGAACTAAATGGCAATGCTTCAAGCGTCAAACCTAGATTTGAAAATGTTCCGTTTTTCCAAGAGTGGCAGCGTAGAACAGGGGTAAAGTTAACATTTATTCAGCCTCCTGCTAATCAAGCAATAGAAGCGTTTAATGTTATGATTGCATCTGAGCAGTTGCCTGATATGATTGAATACGAATGGGACAAATTCCCTGGAGGACCTGAGAAGGCAATAAGAGATGGTGTCATCTTAAGGCTGAATGAGGCGTTTGAACAGTATGCTCCAAATTTGATGGCTTATTTGGCAGAGCATCCGGAGATCGATCGAGCTATTCGCACAGCTGACGGTAGTTATTACTTTTTTCCATTTGTGCAAGCGGATGATAGACTCCGTACATATCAAGGACCATTAATTAGGAAAGATTGGCTAGACGAACTAGCATTAGAAGTACCAACTACTATTAGCGAGTGGGAGATAGTGCTTCGTGCATTTAAAGAAAAAAAAGGGATTGTTGCACCTTTGACCTTTCTAGGATTGCCTAGTCCTTTATTCGGTATAGAAAATGGTGCCTTTATCGGTGCTTTTGGCATTAAGAAAGGCTTTTATATGGAAGAGGACAAGGTGATGTTTGGTCCGAAGGAAGAAGGATATAAAGCATTTCTTACCTTATTTCGAGATTGGTATGCAGAGGGGTTAATTGATCGTAATATAGCTACTGTTGATTCAAAAACTCAGGATGTAAGCATGATAACTGGACGAAGTGGTGCTAGCATTTGGAATGTTGGTGCAGGAATTGGGACGTGGCTACCATATATGCGCAACGAAAATGCTGAATTTCAGATTACACCTGCTCCATATCCCGTATTGAATGCAGGTGACCGTCCCAAGTTCGGTCAGTATACTTCAGCGGTTGGATCGAGTGGTAGAGTAGCAATATCTGCACATAGTGACAACCTAGAAGAGGCAGTTCGGATGCTTGATTATGGGTATAGTGCTGAAGGGCATATGCTGTTTAACTTTGGTATTGAGGGGGAAAGTTATGTACTTGAGGAAGGCTATCCATATTATACTGATTTAATATTGAAAAATGCTGATAAACTAGCTCCTTCCCAGGCATTAGCAATGTATACTCGTGCGAGCTACTTTGGTCCATTCGTACAGGATGTTCGCTATCTTGAACAATACTATTTTTTGCCGGAGCAGCAGAAGGCAGTTGCATTATGGAGTGATACGGATGCAATATTGTATACACTTCCGGTGACACCAAAAACAGAGCAGGAGAACACTGCTCTTTCTTCAATTATGCAAAATGTAAATACGTATGTGGATGAAATGTCAATTAAGTTTATACTAGGTATTGAGCCTATTGAAAGATTTGATGAATATGTGAAGCAGTTAAAGGCGTTAAATATTGAAGAGGTAATTCAGATTCAACAAGCAGCGCTGGATCGTTATCAGGATAATAGATGAGTGGCAGTTCTATCTCAGGGGCAAGGGATGGAAAGCACAAAAATAAGAGACCTTTCATGAGTTCATTGAACTTCTAGGAGGTCTCTTATTATTTTTGACGTAGTCGTTTTAACAGCAAGTCTTTTTAATTGTACACAGGTGGGTATGCTTCAATCTAATAATTCATCTAAAACAGGTTGTACTAAACGACGTACTTCATCTGTTGACTTCGTATCCATTAATTGGGCTCTAAGTTCGCCTGCGCCTCTAAATCCGCGAACATAGATTTTGAAAAAGCGAAGAAGTGGTTTAAATGAACGTGGTTCGGTTTCTGTTGAATATTTATCATGAAGATCTAACTGTAACAGAAGTAAATTGAGAAACTCCTTCGCGCTATGTTCTTTCGGTTCTTTTTCGAAGGCAAATGGATTGGTGAAAATGCCGCGACCAATCATGACACCATCAACGCCGTATTGTTCCACTAATTTTAATCCTGCTGCGCGGTCAGCAATATCTCCATTTATCGTTAACAACGTATTCGGAGCAATTTCATCGCGTAATTTTTTAACTTCAGGAATTAGTTCCCAGTGTGCGTCTACTTTACTCATCTCTTTTTTAGTACGAAGGTGAATGGACAGATTAGCAATATCTTGTTTCAATATATGCCCTAACCAATCACTCCACTCTTCAATATTATGGTAACCAAGTCTTGTTTTAACACTAACCGGCAAGCCACCTGCTTTTGCAGCTTGAATAATTTCTGCTGCAACTTCAGGGTGTTGTATTAATCCAGCACCTTTTCCATTGGATGCGACGTTTTGTACTGGGCATCCCATGTTTAGATCGATTCCACGAAACCCAAGCTTTTTCATATCAATACTCATCTGTGCAAACAATGCTGGCTTATTGCCCCAAATATGAGCGACAATCGGTTGTTCATCCTCTGTGAACGTTAACCGACCACGAGTACTGGCGATTCCATCAGGATGACAATAACTGTCTGTACTTGTGAATTCCGTGAAAAACACGTCAGGCTTTGCAGCTTCACTAACGACGTGACGGAATACAACATCTGTAACATCTTCCATTGGTGCTAATATAAAAAATGGCTTCGGTAATTCAAGCCAAAAATTTTGTTCGTTACTCACATTATCTTCTCCTTAAACTTTTCAGTTGTACATCTTGACTACGCATCCCGCCAATGAAAAGTCGCATCGGAAGCATGGGCTTAACATAAGCCATAGCAAAGATCTTACCCATTATACATAGTATCATTTTTTTTCATTCGATGCACAGAATCAATTACGTGAGCGACAGACACATTAGTAATCTAGAAGTTAGCTGTTGAGAAAGGTAGTGTTGATACAAGTATGAGAGTGTTAAGCGTTGTTTCGCACCCGAGAAAAGATTCCCTGATCTTTAAGGTTGCTGAGCGTTTCGTACAAATTCTTGCCGAGGCTGGTCACGACTATGAGATATTGGATTTACACGGGATTGGCTTTGATCCTATTTTAAAAGGAGTAGATGAACCTGACGGATCAGCTACGGAACAGTCCATTTCTCCTAAGGTAGAAATGGAAATAAGGCGAATGAAGGAGCATGTCTTGTGGATTGGTTTAGCGGGCGCTTCCGAAGAACAGTTGAAAAAGCGTAACTATGATGAAATGATTACTCATC
>DXHF01000436.1 GCA_019113605.1 Candidatus Paenibacillus intestinavium | reverse complement strand
CAATGGTCGCGGGTATAGCGGCAGCAGGGCTTTTGTTAACGACTGGACAGCCACATAATGTATTAGCGGAACAACCGCCTTTTTTCCAATATAAAGGGGAGAATCTGAGAGCCGCACAAATAGCACAATATGATAGTTTAGCGGGTTTAGGTGGGACGGAAATCTTAGCCTATGATGAAAAACTACAACGAGACTTTGTGACAAATGGAGCGGAATCTGCTATCGATATTTTATCATTTGAAGCACTGAAGTCAGGAGAATTCACTGATGTAAAATCGTCGAAACGTCTTTATTTGAAGGACTTTGGGATTGAAGGGGTTAGTGATATTACAAGCGTAGCCGCTCATCCGACAGAAGATATTATCGCCTTATCTGTTGTCAGTAAGCCGAAAACAGATCCTGGATACATCGTGCTATTAACAAAGACGGGCGATTTTATCACCCAGGTTAAGGTTGGCGCATTACCTGATATGGTGGCTTTCACGCCAGATGGAACAAAACTGTTATCTGCGAATGAAGGAGAACCAAGTGATGATTATACGGTGGATCCTGAAGGAACGATTTCAATTATTGATCTGACGACAGGTCTTGATAGTCTGACTGCTCAGACATTGTCATTTGAGGGCGTTGAGTTAGATAAAAACGTGCGTGTCGGTTCAAAAGGGACAGTCTTACAGCAGTTAGAGCCAGAATATATTGCCGTTTCACCAGATAGTAAACGAGCTTTCGTTGCACTTCAAGAGAATAATGCAGTGGCTATGGTTAATTTGGAGACCGATACAATTATGTATGTGAAAGGGCTTGGCGTGAAGGATCATTCTATTTCAGGGAATGAATTGGATGCAAAACGGGATGATAAAACAATCATCGAAAGCTTGCCTTTACTCGGATTTTATATGCCTGACGCCATTGATACATTTTCTGTAGGTGGAAAAACATATATTCTTACACCAAACGAAGGAGATGCGCGTGATTATGAAGCGTACTCTGAGGAAGCAAGCATTGAAGATATTGCCGATAAAATTCAGTTGAATGCACATAATTATGCAGGCTATACACAAAAAGAATTAGATCAATTAGTTGCGGATGGTTTGTTAGATGATATGAAGAAGACGAAAATCACATTGGAAAATGGTTTAGTAGATGGGAAATATGAAGCGCTATATTCATATGGCGGCCGTAGTTTCTCGATTTTTGATGCAGATACGATGAAGCTTGTTTACGATAGCGGAAGTGAATTTGAAAGAATTACCGCTGAGGCATTGCCTACGTATTTTAATACGAGTAATGATGAAATTTCCTATGATAAACGAAGCGGAGCAAAGGGACCAGAACCAGAAACAGTCGTAACGGGTGTTATTAATGATGTTACTTATGCGTTTGTTGCACTAGAACGTATAAGCGGTATTATGGTTTATGATCTAACGAATCCGGCAAGTCCAGAATTTACGACACTTATTTCAAGTCGTGATTATGGTGAGGATGTAAAAGGGGATGTGTCACCTGAAGGGTTGCGATTCATCCCGGCAGAAACAAGTCCAACGGGATATCCTTTGCTTGCTGCTACACATGAAGTTTCAGGGACAGTTGCTGTCTATGAGTTTGGTGGAAAAGAGATTGCGAAGCCAAAATCATTTAAGAATGTAGATAAAAACCATTGGGCATTTGCATACATGAACGATCTCTATCAACGGGATATTATGATTGGTGTATCAGATAATAGCTTTGCCCCACAACAATCTGTAACGCAAGTTGAATTCGCGGTCATGCTTGCACGAACATTAGGGCTATCTTTAACTTCAGATAAATTTTTATTCACAGATGTTCCAGAATGGGCGGCAAGAGAAGTTCAGGCATTGGTGGAAGTAGGTATTATTGAAGGAAGTGGAAGTTTTCATTCAAACGAGGTACTGACTAGGGAACAAATGGCAGTCATGCTCATTCGTGCATATGAATATAAAACACAGACGACAATTCAGGTAACAAAAGAACAGGTTTACAAAGACGATAGCTTGATTTCCCAAGAAGCGAAAAGTTATGTTCAAAAAGCTAGTCAGCTAGGTATGATGCAAGGGAGTGCTAATAAGTTTTCTCCGAAGGTCGCATCTACACGTGCCCATGCTGCAAAAGTTCTTTCTTTATTGGCTGAGAAGTAATGGTAGCTGATTAAGTAGGCGATTTTGCCAAGTACTGTAGCTTGTACAATGGAATTGTTTATTCTAAAAACCAATTTTAAAAAGTGTTATGAAAATGACCAATTGTTTGTTAAGAAACAGTGAACTTTCCAACTATAAAAGTGTTCTTCTATTATCTCCTGCTATACTGATAGAGACAATAGAAGGAGGTTATAGATGTGAGAAAGACATCAACTTTAGTACTAGGATTCTTATTTGTCGTTTCGCTTGCAGTTATCGGCTTGATGGCCAACCAATTAGGGAAGAATGAAGAAGCCGCACCGAACACTGAAACCGCGGAACAGAAAGAAGAAGTAACAGGAGTTACCCATACTCCTCCATCTCTCGATGATGTGCCTGAAGGGCCTCTCGGAGAAGCGATTTTAAGAGGATACGAGCTGACGAATGACACGTCAAATGTGCTAAGAGGAGAGGCAGCTACTACTGCTGACGGGGAACTACTCGTCAA
>DXHF01000435.1 GCA_019113605.1 Candidatus Paenibacillus intestinavium | reverse complement strand
CACAGTCTGCTTTCCGCTTAATTGGAGCCGTCCTAATGGAATATGAAAAGACTTTTGGCAAAAGAAAATTTGGATAAGAAGCGTTGAGAAAACATTGTATTTCAATTTACACAATAATTAGGACTTGACCTAAAGGTAACTAAAATTGCTTATAGACCGCAAAATTGGTGTCTATGAGGCGTAAAAGTAACTAAATCTGCTCATAAACCGTAAAATTGGTGTCTATGGGTGGAAACGGTAACTAAAATTGCTCATAGACCGCAAAATTGGCGTCTATGTGGGTAAAGCGACATTTTTTTAATCCTTACCCCACTATGCTCTAGCGAGGAGAACTAATCACTCTCCTATGCTCTAGCGGAGAGAACTAATCACTAGTGGAGAAGCGAAGCGGTCGTTTTTGTCCTCGGATTTATACTACTATGACCATTAATATAAATCCGAGGACAACGGCGATCGGAACAGTAATTAGTTCTCGGAGTGTAGTTGAAAAGTGTGAATTTATAGTAATTACGGTTATGAGCGGGCTAGTCTATTCATACAATAAATTATAATGCACTAGAAATGAGGCGAGGTATGAAGCTGCGATTATTAGTGCTACTACTATGGTTGAGTGTACTTGCCTGTTGTAGCGATCAAGTGCAACGACTAAGCGAACCTTCTACAGTAATGCCAGGAAGCCTATGCATGTTATACGTACAAGAACCGCTTAAGATGGTTGAATTCGCAAGCATCGAGTGTAAAGAAACACATTTCGAAGGTAAAGAACCTAATAGTGTTCCGATCAATTCTGCACTATATAGTCGTTATGGGAAGTCATTTTGGGATAATCTTAAAGTGGCACTTCGACATGGGCAGGTTGCAGAAACCAACGGTCCGGAAGTACCGTCATCACCTGAACCTAGTACGGATGTGAATGAGCATGAATATGCAGGCGTTGCTTATCTCACATTTGATGATGGACCTGGTAAATTTACAGGTGAAGTGCTGGATATATTGGCTGTAAATGATATACCCGCTACATTTTTTGTGCTTGGGCAACAAGTGGAACGATACCCTGAAATCGTGCAGCGTATTGCTGATGAAGGTCATAGCATCGGCAATCATTCGTATAATCATGTGTATGATGAACTATATAATGATTTTACAAATTTTTCTGCTCAAGTATTACAAACTTCACAGGCAATATATGAGGTGACGGGTATACAAACACCGTTGTTACGAGCGCCCGGTGGAACATATCGCAATATAGATACAAGCTACTACGATGCAATAAGAGAAGCGGGCTTTATTATGTTCGATTGGAATGTTGATAGTGGTGATTCCGCAAGGCGCAATGTTACGGCAGAAACGATAGTTAACAACATTAAAGAAGCTAATTTAATAAAACGTGTCATTGTACTTATGCATGATAGTAATTCGCATGAGGCGACAATAGCGGCACTACCTGAAATTATTACTTATTATCGTGAACAAAATTATCGTTTTGATATGATTACTGCCACAACTGATCCAATGGTGTCAAAAATTACAGATAACATTCGATGGAAGCGTGCAGTTGCTACCGAGCAGGAGAAGACGGAATTTATTGAACAGGTTAACGAGCTGATGAGCCAGTAAATGTTGATCAGCCAATAAAAATTGAAAAGTAAGTAAACAGAGTTGACTGTTATAATATGAAGTTAGCTCGCACGACTAATAGTTATGATAGATATTGAGCAATAGGGTCTTGCAATAATGGTGAAGCAACAAAATCTAGTAGATCAGTTTGGATCGTGCCAAAATCGAATTATGATGATTAAATGGGTAATGCCAATCGGTATTACTCTTTTTTCGATGCTCAAGTAGTGATGATTAAAAGAATAAGAGAGTGGAAATACTAGCTACTAGAATATGAATGCTGTACATCGTGCATGTGTTGTTCTTGTTAATAACGTCATCAACGATTATAGCAATTAGGAGGTTTTAATGAATGGTATTATCATCAATTACTCACTCAACTGCGGAGCAGCATAGCATCGATATAGGTATTCAATCATCTAGCTTCCAATGGGCGGTTAAGCCGCAATTATTATTACAACGGATGCAAGGAAAGTTAGAAGATATGTTGTTAGGTAAGCAAGCGGAAGTTAAACAAGTACTTGTATGTATGCTAGCCGGAGGGCATCTGCTACTAGAGGACGTACCAGGTGTAGGTAAAACTATGCTAGCAACTTCAATTGCTAGATTGTTAGGCGGACAATTTCATCGCATACAGTTTACATCTGATCTTCTTCCAGCAGATATTGTTGGTGGTATGGTGCTTGATCGAGAAGATCGTGGACTCGTATTTCGACCTGGTCCGATTATGGCAAATATCGTATTGGGAGACGAACTCAATCGTTCTTCCTCGCGTACACAGTCTGCGTTATTAGAAGCATTGGAGGATAGAACGGTCAGTGTTGAGGGACATAGCTATGCATTGCCAGAGCCATTCGTATTTATCGCAACGCAAAACCCAATGCAATATGAAGGTACACATGGATTGCCCGAAGCACAACGAGATCGTTTCATGATGCAGCTATCACTAGGTTATCCAAGCAAGCAGGATGAGATGAGCTTACTTACACAATACGCCGAAGGTACAAGATATGAAGTGACTAAGCTTCGCCCTGTAATGTCTGATGTAGAGTGGTTGCAGATGCAGAAAGAAATTCAATATATTTACGTACATCCATCACTTATTGAGTATATGACCGATGTCGCATCTGCAACGAGAACAAGTGTTGATTGCAAGCTCGGGTTAAGTCCAAGAGCTTTACGAGATTGGCTACGCGCAGGACAAGCAGCTGCCTATTTCGAAGGTCGAAGCTTTATTTTACCTGATGATATGCTGGCACAAGCGGTGGCAGTGTTATCACATCGAATTGAATTACGGAGTAGGTCCAATAACAGCTCTAGCAAGGAACAATTTATTAGCAAACTATTGTCGGATATCCCAGTGGTGAAAATGGGCAATGCGGGGAAAGGGAGGGGCAAAAGATGAATAACGAGGCCGAGCCGCATGAACTGCAGCATCAACAAGCTTCTGCCATCGCACAAAATGGTCCTCTTGAAATTCAGCTCAAGACAAACTATAAGACGAGATACGGCGCATGGTTCGGTATTTTCATCTTGTTTGTCGCGGCATGTGTCGCAGTTATATGGCGTAATGGTGCAGTGGAATGGTTACTATTAACTGTAACAAGCTTAGTTATTGTTTATAGTGGATTTACTCCGCTGATTGCTGCGAGAAGGCTATCTTACGATCGAATCATTTCAGAGCAATATAGTCATGATGGCAATTTACATATTGAGACGAGACTTCGTAGAATGCTTCGTATTCCGGGAATGTGGTATGTCATTCATGAAAGTTATCGCAATCAAAGTCAATTAAATACCGACTTAATCCAATATCGAGCTAGCTTTGCTCCGTTATTTCATGGCGAAATGATTTTGAACTATCATCTACAGCAAATAACAAGAGGCAGCTATGAAGCATTAGCAACGGACATTATTGTAGGAGACTGGTTAGGGTTAACGTCTATTACTGTGAAAAAGACGCAACAGCAGCAATTTACTGTATTGCCACCCATCATTAAGCCGCAGTTAGAAAGCTTTGTTAGTAACCATAATAGTAGTCGTTGGATTGGCGATTGGAATACGGAGCGTAAGCGGGATGATTCTTCCCAGAACAAATCAGACCAATCGAATGTACAGTCTTTGAAGCTTCAAGATCAAGGTACATATTATTCAAAGCGGCAATCTCCTAATAGTGGCTCGGGAAATGAGACAAGACCTTATATCGAGGGAGATAGTTATCGGGCAGTAGATATTCGTGCTGCAGCAAGGGGAAGAGGCTGGCATACGAAATTACAGGATGCAGAGCTTCATACCCCGAAACATTGTTTCATATTGGATCAATATGCACTTCCTTATCAAGATGATCTTCGCAATCAATTATTTGAATCTATGGTGCAATGGTCGATAGCAGACATACTTGAGCTAGGGCAGCAACATCCTGTTTTTGTCATTACAGATGATTGGAGCTTTGAGTACGCTTCAGATCAGCATAGCTACGAATTACGTTGCCTACTTGCACTGGCAAAAGCAGATGTACAACAGCATATGCGTGAACGATTACAGCAGCTAGCAGTTCTCATTCCTGAGCAAAGTCATATTACACTATATACAGGCGACTGGCGTGAATTAGAGAGCTGGTACGCATTAGCGGAGGTTGCTAGAGGAAAAGGATGTAAGCTAGACATTCATTTTGTAACGAACAATAAAGTGATGACCTATGCGATGAGGGAACAACAGCGAACATTAGAGCAAGCAGGTATCCAATTAGTGTGGCGCTACAGTCAGTCATTACCATTGCCAATTAGTTATGTCGTAGAAGGAAGTGAACGTTATGCATCAAGCTAGAGGAGAAGCAGAATCGTACTTCTCATATCGATTAATTACTAGTGCTTTATTGCTAGGTTTATTAGCGGAA
>DXHF01000434.1 GCA_019113605.1 Candidatus Paenibacillus intestinavium | reverse complement strand
CACCTTGCGAATGATACGTTAAACTTTCTTCCCCAAATACCGCACCTGTCCACGTTCCAATAGTTTTATTCCCATTACTTTCTACACCTGTCATCTGTAATAACATTTCGTTAAATGATCGTAGTGCAGTTGTATTCTGTTTATATCCGGCTGTTTCTATATTAGCAATATTATTTGTAACAGTATCGTGACGTCGCTGCTGACTAATTAAGCCAGATGCAGCGGAATAGAGCCCTCTAAGCATATTGCCCCTCCTCATCATCTCATAATTCTATTATATCATTATCGGATAAAGAAGACATAATGTGAATAGCTCATCGAACATTCCAATGAAGATACAAAGCAAGTGTACGTTACTAGTACACAAGCAAACTTACCTGATCTACAAAATTATAATGAAGGTTCAAATTGTTCGCTTGTCAGCATCAAGAAGATGCACTTCAGCGGAAACGAGTAGCACAGCGTACGTATTGTGTACGTGAGCACACGCAGGCTTTCGATGGAGGGCATATTCGCCGTCGATTATGCTACGTCAGCATAATCATCGTGATCACAAGTGGACAATTTGAACTACCTATACAAGTGGGTGCTTCAGCACGTCCCCCTGCGACGCCCTACCCGCACCCACTCATCTCATATTGTATAGGTATAGTAATTATTAACGTCTTAGCTTGTCCAGGTTGTCCAGTAGAATGCCTGTACCTTTCACAACACAATGCATTGGATTCTCTGCGATTAGTACAGGAACCTTCAATTGGTCGGCAAGTAAGGAATCAAAACCACCTAATAGTGCACCGCCACCAGTAAGGATAACACCGCGATCAATAATATCTGCGGATAACTCTGGAGGAGTTTGTTCTAAAACGTATTTTGCTGCAGATACAATGGACATAACTGGATCCCAAAGCGCTTCACGGATTTCGTTGGAGTGGATCGTAATCGTTTGTGGCAAGCCAGTTACCATATCTCGACCGCGAATATCCATTTCTTCCTTTGAAGCATTAACCAGTACAGTACCGATGCGAATTTTAATATCTTCACTCGTTCTTTCACCGATAAGTAACTTGTACTTGCTCTTGATGAATTTCATGATCGATTCGTCAAACTTGTCACCCGCTACTTTAATAGAAGACGCCGTAACAATATCACCCATAGATAGTACAGCAACATCTGTTGTACCACCACCGATATCGACAACCATATTGCCGCTAGGCTGGAAGATATCCATTCCAGCACCGATAGCGGCAGCTTTTGGTTCTTCTTCTAGGTACACTTCTTTGGCACCACTGCGCTCAGCGGCCTCACGAATAGCCTTCTGTTCAACAGAAGTAATATTCGTAGGCGCGCAGATCAAAATACGCGGACGTGAATACCAAGTACGTCCATCGACACGATGAATAAATTCTTTCAACATAATTTCCGTAATATCAAAATCAGCAATTACACCATCGCGCAATGGACGGATCGCAACAATATTACCAGGAGTACGCCCTACCATACGATGTGCGTCTTCGCCAACTGCAAGCACTTTTTTTGTATCACTTTCAATAGCTACTACAGAAGGTTCGTCTAATACAACACCCTTGCCCTTTACATGAATCGATACGTTTGCCGTACCCAGGTCAATACCAATATCCTTACTAAACATTAGGCTCTAGTCCTCCAACGAATAATGTAATCATACTTAGCGCATCTCCACTAACCGGAAATAACCGTTATCTAACATTATTCGCCAAAATGACAGAAAATCCTCTCTTAGAAAAAAGAAATTATAATAGTATTTCTTCCTTAGGCTCCGGCCATACTAATAAATCATTTGGTATGTCCTGCAGTTAGCACCTCCCGCTTCTTCGGCGCACTCTTTTTATACTTGATTTTCGTTGCTTCGCCGCCGCGTAAATGACGTATTGATTTGTGATATTCGAGAATATGCTTTACTTGATCAGCTAGCTCAGGGTTAATTTCTGGCAGTCGTTCCGTCAAATCTTTATGCACTGTACTTTTGGATACTCCGAATTCTTTGGCGATCGTTCGTACCGTTTGTTTCGTTTCCACAAGACAACGGCCTATTTTAATCGTACGCTCCTTGATGTAATCGTGCACGCTCCCGCCTCCCTACTCGTATTAAGTTTGGTACATTATATGAGTGGGGCGGGCAGATATTCTATATGTATCGTGAAATGAATGCGAAGAAGTAATTATTTCTAGAAAAAACAGCTTTTCCACATTGAAAGTGAAGCTTACATTATGCGAATTTTTAAGCGTTTATGACTGTTGAAAAATAAATAAAGGCACATCCCCACAAAAATGGAAGATGTGCCTTTGATGAGTATGCTACAGCAATGTTGTTATTGTACGATGTAGTCGTTCGGATTGACATTAGCGCCATTCAGACGAGCTTCAAAGTGGAGATGATTACCAAGATCACGTTCAACGTCACTGCGACCAGCTTTCGCAATAATTGTACCTTGAGTAACTTCATCTCCTTCCTTCACCGTTACTTCAGATAAGCTTTGATATACAGTTATAAATCCATTACCATGGCTGATTTCTACTTGGTGTCCGTTAATAGGATTTGATTCTACCAAAGTTACTGTACCCGCTAATGCTGCTTGTACATCAAACACTTTGCCTTCTGGATCAGTAAAGTCGACTCCCATATGTGCAGCGAACGTTGTACCTACTTGAATTAGCGCCGCTTCACGCTCTGTCAATGTTGCTTGAGAATCATAGTAAGGAATTTCAACTTGTAGTTCGTCTACATTAGCAACCGGCCATTGCATATCTTCACCAGTAGCCGCGATTTCTTCCGTTGCGTCTAACGGGTCTTCCATAGCAACATCGTTACCAACAACACCCTCTGTTTCTTCTGTTACCTCTGTACCTGCTGTAGGCTTGTCGGTATTAGCATCCTGGTACACCCACAGTAAGGTAACGATAATTGCTGCCGTGATCATGAACAATGCTGGAGAAAACCATTTTTTCGATAGCAGCCTTTTGAATCCTGAGCCCGACTTTGCAACATGAGAACCTCTCTTTTCATTTTTAAGAGATTCATCTGTTGATTTGTTTTGATTATATTCACTCATTAATATCACCTCAATAGCCATTGTTACCAATCTGACTATCTTTATACGTGATATATACTATTTTTTAATAGTTATTTGCAAGCTTTGAAGCTTGCTGGATATGAACGCCCTTATAATAGTAGGTGACAATATCTTTTGCTAGATATCCTGCTTGCGCCATGCCATTCGCCCCCCATTGACTCATACCAACACCATGCCCATAACCATAGGTTGTAAATGTGATCGTCCGCGCCTTATTATCCTTCGTCCAAGTAAAATGAGTGGAGGCTAACCCTAGTAACTGCCTGAACTGCTTTCCTTTAAAAATTTCCCCGTTAATAGTCAAGCTAGCAATACGATTACTATTCGTATGAGTCACATTGGTAATATTCAACTTATCATTGTTATTTGCTGCTAGACCAAGTAATTGATATAGTTGCTCGTAGCTAAATGCTACTTTTTGTTCGTAGCTAGGTGAAATTGCTTGATCCCATTTACTTTCAACGCTTTGCAGATAATCTATCGCATGGCCCCAATAATTTTCAGCCGCTTCTGTGTAACCATTACTTGTCGAGAAAAACACCGCTTCGATCGGTTCTTCGTTATATATTAATATTTGACCTTTGGTTTCCTCTAATGCACGTGTAAACTTTTCAAGCGTCTTCTTATTACTTTCATCTGCCTCATACGTCAACATATGTTCATTGCTCCAATAGACTTGATGCTGCACTGTATCTGTTACAATGTAGCGCTCACCGCTTTGTTCAAGTTGTTCTACATTAGAAGCGTTCGTCATCCGACGTACAATGTAAGTCCGTACCGCTAGCATTTGTGCTTTAATCGCCTCTTCTTCAAATGAGCTCGGTATTTCCGCTAAAGTCACCTGCAGCACATATTGCTCCAACGGAACCTGTTCAACGATTTGCTGCTCAGTAAGTAATACAGTAATTATTGGCTGCTCATCTCCACGCTGCTTATTATCTGTAGATTTGCTTGTATTGCTACTTACTGAACTTTTGCTTAAGCTTTCACTCTTTGTTTGGCTATACTGTTCATGCTGAAGCCCCATTGCCATTCCATAGTTCCATATCTTGAAGCCCTTGGATGGTGCTACACTTGATTGCTCTAATGATTGTTCATTTAACATACTATGCTGTGTTAGTGCGGGCATCTCAACCGTTGTAGCTTGATCCATGTTTAGCTGATTAGATTGCTGCGTAGCTCGCACTATTAACATACTGACTACCAGTATGCTGCATATAACTAATAGAGTAATTATTATTGATCTTCTACTAATTTGCGTAATAGGCTTTCTATGCCTATATTTCAAATGATCCACTTTCCTCTCTGCCTAGTTTCTCTCTTCTTTCATGCTATAGCCTATGAATAGATTTACTAGAATAGAATAGTAATGTGAAAATAGAAGATTAAAGATTGTTCATATTTGTACCAGCATGCTAAAAAGGGTGAACATTGTGCTCGTATCATCTACATGAGATACGAATAAAATGTTCACCCTTGAATAATTATTATCACATTATGCCATAAGTTCTTGTACAATTGAAAAACGCTTCTTTTCTTTAACTGGTGAAGATAACACTTGCTCTTCAGCCTCTATACGCTCAATATTCGCGCCTAAAGAAGCCAACTTGCCAGCAATATCAACGTAACCACGATCTACATGATGAAGACCCGTCAAAACCGTTTCACCATCAGCACGTAGTGCAGCACATAATAATGCAGCTCCAGCACGTAAGTCCGTTGCGCAAACCTTTGCACCTGTAAGTGACGTATTCCCTGTCACTATAGCAGTTCTACCATCAACTTTAATTGTTGCAGACATTTTTTGGAATTCATCTACATGCATAAATCGGTTTTCAAATACCGTTTCTGTAATGACACTTGTCCCTTCAGAAATTAACAATAATGCCATCATCTGTGACTGCATATCGGTAGGAAATCCAGGATGCGGTAATGTTTTCACATCTACCGATTTCAATTTCTTTGGCGCACGAACACGAATACCAGCGTCGCTACTCGTAATCTGAACCCCCATCTCCTCTAGCTTAGAAATTACAGGAGCTAGGTGATCAGCAATTGCACCTTCGACCATTACATCTCCGCCTGTAATTGCAGCAGCAATCATGTAAGTACCCGCTTCAATACGATCAGGAATAACCTGATGATGAGCACCTTTAAGTGATTGCACACCTTCTATGCGAATAATGCCTGTACCAGCACCACGAACTTTGCCGCCCATAGCATTAATGTAATTAGCCAAATCAACAATTTCCGGTTCACGTGCAGCATTTTCAATAATGGTTGTACCATTAGCCAATGAAGCTGCCATAATAATATTCTCAGTCGCACCTACGCTAGCTACATCCAAATAAATTTTAGCACCATGTAGTCCATTGGGACAAGTTGCCTCGATAGCACCATGTTCCAAATTAATAACAGCTCCCATAGCTTCAAAGCCTTTTAGATGTTGTTCAATTGGTCTTGAACCAATAGCACACCCACCTGGCAGTGAAATTTTCACTCTGCCGACTCTTGCTAATAACGGACCCATCACTAAAAATGATGCACGCATCTTACGAATAAGTTCGTATGGCGCTTCTGAAGATGTAATTAATGGAACAGAAATGCGCATAGTTTCCTGATTATATTGTTTTATAGCACCTAATGAAGCTAATACTTCTTGAATCGTCATCACATCATCAAGAGCAGGCACGTCAGTTATTACACTTTCGCCTTCAGTCGCTAACAACGAGGCAGCAAGAATAGGAAGCACTGCGTTCTTTGCACCACTTACACGCACTTTTCCCATTAATCGTTGACCTCCGCGGACGATAATCTTTGCCATCTTACGTCCCTCCGCGAATCATAATTTTCCGAAAAATATTCCATGGAATCCCATATTTGTTTCCAAATATGTATCCACTAATCTTCATCTTAACATCTTTGGCGATCAATCGACAAGAAGAATTTTCTAATCTAAATTTTTTGTCGTATTTGTTCACATTGTGATCACAAATGAATGTTTTGAACTACCTTTTTCTTATTTATATCAAGTGTTTGCATCTTTGTCTCTAGTTATTCGACAAACTGCTGGAGCATTGTGGAGTATCCCCAATATTGCAAAATAAAGCTTCCTAACAAATATCCCGTAACAATAGCGATGACCACTTGCAGCATACGCGATTTTATGCTTGTATGTTTTTTCAAAATTTTATCCCAGCGAATTTCTGACATAAGAATCCATACAAAAATAATAGACAATACAATAAGTACAATTGAAAATAAACCTTCTACTCCTGTAGTCATAAGATAACCTCTTTCTACGAAATAAAACTTATAACAATAAGAACAAAGCAACAGCCCATTAATACTATACGAGCATTGCGGGATTTCACGACCGTTAATTCGTTACGATCTGATGAGGATGACAAGCCCCGACGAGTAGACACTTGCTTCGTATCACTTACAATATATATGGCGCTTAACCAATCCAACCACATTTTCAGCATCATAAGATGAAGCAAAGCCCATACCGTTAGTAATCCAAAATCACCCTGCTCTACCCATGTACTAATGACAGTAAGCTTCACATGAAACAGCGATGTAAACGGTAATGCCATCCAATGCATAATAAGCCATAGCATCATCAATGCTAAGCGCGGATCACGATAATATAAACCGTGCCATTCCGAGATCGTCTTACGTTGTTGTGGCTCGAAAAAACTGCGTACGCCTAGCATTGTGGCTACTAGCAACACAATATAGCCGACTACATATAGCGTGAGATCTAGCACATTCATTGTATATCCTGCTTTATAACTAGAAGCGATAATAACGACAAGTGCGAGTAGCTGAAATAATGTCTGCCAATATATTAAAGCACTAATTTGAGTGTTTTTCCGACTGACTAACCCAATAGCTAGCATCATAAGCAAAGCAAACACAACAATAATATTCGAATGTTCACCGAGTGTCGTCCATATCGCAATAATTCCCGCGGTATCCCATGTAGCAACTACCCCAATATCATTCCACATATTATAAACAGCATGTAATTCTATATCCAACATATCTGCAACGACAATTGGATAACATCCGATCAATATCATAATAGATAACAATACGATAATCGGAATTGCTTCAGTAAAGCGCATATCTTTGAACTCGCTACTCGGTATATTCGATTCATGTCGTTTATTCTGTACATTCGATGCAGCTAATTTGCCACGTTGCAACTTATACAATAGTCGAACTGCAACTAACACACTGCATAGCATACCAAGTGTAATCATTACACTAATCCAACGACTAGTAGGAAACGTCAAAATAACTGCATGAGCTGTGCCTATGAATTGTGATAATCCAGGAATACCGAGCCATGCACAAATTGCAGCGACTAAGCTACCACTTAGAAAAGGTGTATTCATCAATACGCCGCTTAATGTCTGAATCTGATCCGTCCCTGTTCGTTCCATAATTGCAGCTAGTAAGAAGCATAAGAGCGAGCTAGTCGCTACGAAGGATAATAGATGCAGCAGCGATATCGTTAAGCCTTGCTCCGACATCGTAAACATAAGAATGCCGATGAGCGACATTTGCCCCCATACCCCGTAAGCAAACCAACCTCTAAGCTGCTGTTGCTTCCAAAGCAGTATACATGCGTATAGAAATTGAATACTTAATATCCATAGTACCGCTTCACTAATAGACGCCAGCCAATCGAAGAAATATATGCTACCGATTCGATAAAGTACATACCACCCTACAATCGCTATCGTCCCACAATAGAGCATAAGGACGACCATATGACTTTGGCGAAATAGGGTAATAAACCAGTGATGTGCCCCTATCATTGGCAGCATACAAATTAATGCAAGGACAAACAGTACAAACGCAGCTTGCCGTACTTGTTGCTGGTCAGATTGCTCATCTAACAACTGCTCCTGCATCAAATAGCTCGCTTCATTCGTTAATGACAATTGATATTCATAATCACTTTCATTCGTATGTAAACTTATAAGCAATAAGCTACTCACTATCAATAGGACACAAGCTGCTAGCTGTCTTATCGCAAACTTTCTCGCCACAACAACACTACCATCTTGTCCCCATACGCCAATAAGAAAGAACATTATGATCGCTAATATTGCAATGAGACCAATAAGTAACAATCCTTCGCGCGCCATAAATAGCGTAAGTAGTAAGCTTTCAGCAAGCATAAGTAATCCATAAAATAACTTCTGGCGCTTCTTAATATATACACCTGCACATGCTGTAAGCACGATAATGATCGTAATGAATAACATCAGCCATAAAGATAACGCATCAATTCCTAACACCAAAGTGGCTAATAAAGAATGCTGCTGATTGGAAAGCAGTGACAAACTATGGAATGATATCGTAAATAGCTCTAAGGAATCAGTATGTGAAATTTCATAGATTAATATGAGAATCATAAATATCGGTAGAACTGTAATTGATAACGTCATCGGGCGAATGATTCGTAACGATAAACGCCGTAGCAGCATAAGAGCGATAACCCCAATGAGCGGAATAACCATTAGACCTATTAATATCAATTGAACCAATGTCATCCCCTCCCCATCCATGTATATAGCGCAGTCAACAAAGCAGCAACAATGATCAGCCCCATCGTCGAACGCATTACTGTCGTATTAGCTGACATATGACTTATTCTGCGTAATGGATATAGCAACCAAACAGTGCACAGTTGGTATACAATATGTTCAAATACCGCCACGGCTTGCACGATGTATGTTCCTGTTTGAATAGCTACGCCTCGAATAC
>DXHF01000433.1 GCA_019113605.1 Candidatus Paenibacillus intestinavium | reverse complement strand
CTTTGATGACGAAGATTAGGCTAACGTAGCAAAGTCGGCATCGAATATGAAACTAACTTGGAAAGTGCGGTTCGCATGTACGTAATCATGTACATTTGCGCTTCCGCCTTTCTCAAGTAGCGTCTCATCTTCTCGGTCCTGAAAGCCCACTTTTTGAACCTTCATTGTAAGAGGAAGTTCAAAAAGCGGACTTTGATGACGAAGATTAGGCCAACGTAGCAAAGTCGGCATCGAATATGAAGTATAGCCTAACAGGTAGTCATAATTAGAGCGGAGCGAAAAGATGAAATCTAAGAAACCTATGGGGAACAATTATAGTAATAGCAAGCCGCAATTCAATAAGGCAGGTAAATCTTCTGATCGAACTGGGTCGCGTTCTAATGGCGGTACGCGTGCTGATAAGTCTGGCGAGCAGACTGCTGTACGTGGAAGTAGATATGCCGAGCGCGCGGGTGTGAATGGAAGTGCCGCACGAAAGAGCCGATTGGCCGAGCAAGGTAATGAGTTTACAAATCCTTCTGCACAGTCAGCTGGCACAAGTGCACGCGGAAGCAAGTCTAGTGAACGAACTAATGATTATTCAAATCAAGCGAAGCCATCTGTAAGTGGTCGTGGTAGTAAGTCAGCGAAGCGTACAGGTTCTCGTGGAAATTCGCAAAGTGGTCAATATAGTGAACGCGCTAATGAGCGAACTGGTGGACGCACATCTGCACAAAGTAATAAGTCAAGCCGCCCTGTAGCTGCTAAGACGAGCGTGAGAATAGCTTCTGCACCGGTAAGTAAAGTAGCAGAAAGCGCGAAAAACAGTAAGAGTCGTGGACCAAGCAAAAAGAATTTATCAACTTTGCACGAGAAGAATGAAACGGTGCAAGCGGATATTATTGGCATCACTCATGATGGTGAAGGTGTGGGACGTACAAGTACGGGTTATACACTATTCATTCCAAATACGTTGCCAGGCGAGGTAGTAGAAGCGAAAATTCTAAAATCTAAAAAGCAATATGGCTATGCGAAAGTAACTGAATTTAAGAACATAAGTGAACAGCGAGTAGAGCCACCATGTCCGATTTACAAAGAGTGCGGTGGTTGTCAGCTGCAGCATCTTGATTATGAAGGTCAGCTAGTGTGGAAACGTCAGCATGTGGTTGATAGCTTAACTCGAATTGGCAAGCTACAAGTTGCAGGTGAACAACAGGCAGATGCTGAAGGCGATACTGTGTCTACTGGGCGTCAAGTCATTGTACATCCAACTGTGGGGATGGCTAATCCATGGCGTTATCGTAATAAAGCGGCTGTGCCCATTGGTAGAGGCGAGAGTAGCGAAGAGCTAGTCGGCGGTTTCTATGCGAAAGGTAGCCATCGTATCGTAGATATGAAGGATTGCATGATACAGAAGGAACGCAATGATGAAGTTATTCATGAAGTGAAGGCTATTGCTCGTGAATTGCGAGTGCTGCCGTATGATGAAGAGACGGGTACAGGCATATTGCGTCATGTGGTAACTCGCATAGGTGTTGTTACTGGTGAAGTGATGGTTGTATTAATTACAAATACAACGCGTATTGCACGTCAGCCAGAATGGATTGAGCAGATTCGCAAACGCATTCCGAATGTGAAGAGTATCGTTCATAATGTCAATGATAAAGTTACGAATGCTATATTTGGTGAAACGACGAAAGTAATCTGGGGTAGCGAAGTCATCTATGATGAACTAGATGGTATTCGTTTTGCAATCTCTGCGAGATCATTCTACCAAGTCAATCCTGAGCAGACGATTTCACTATATCGTAAAGCAGTTGAATATGCAGGATTAACAGGCAAAGAGCAAGTGATCGATGCGTATTGTGGCATTGGAACAATATCGTTGTTCTTAGCTCGTAATGCTGGTCATGTGTATGGAGTAGAAATCGTACCTGAGGCGATTGAAGATGCGAAGCGTAATGCGAAGCTGAATGAACTAGATAATACGACATTCGAAGCGGGAGCTGCTGAAGTCGTTATTCCGAGATGGAAGAAAAATGGGATGAAAGCAGACGTTATCGTAGTCGATCCACCGCGTAAAGGTTGCGATCCAGAGCTACTGGAGACAATTCTAGCGATTCGTCCTGAGAGAGTAGTGTATGTAAGCTGCAATCCATCGACGCTGGCGAGAGATCTAAGGTTGCTTGAAGATGGTGGATATAGAACGGTGGAGGTAACTCCGGTCGATATGTTCCCGCATACGGGGCATGTTGAAGTGGTTTGTTCCTTGATCTATAAGGGTTTTGAGTAAGTGCAATGCATAGTTGGGGACGAAATGGGGACGCGATATTATTCGCGTCCCTATTTTTAATATAATTGGTTAGTTATGAAGCAATCACAGTATACATGATCTTGCTTTCTTGAACAGTTTGATCTGAAGATGGATTTTTTTGATCTGTACTTTGTAAAATAGAATCAAATGTATCTGCGGCTGCCTGATCTGCTGATCTTAGGGCATGCCCATATATATTCATAGTAGTGTTAATATTGTTGTGCCCAAGACGCTCTGAGATGATTTTAGCATGGACACCTTGGTTAATCAATAATGTAGCACTCGTGTGACGCAATGTATGAAATTTAATATAGCGTAAGTTGTGTCGCTTTAGAAAGGCTCTAAACCAAGCGTAGGGGCGTTCTTGATGATAAGCTGCACCATCGGGGTGGCAGAACATGAAGTTATGGCTACTACCTCTCCACAGGTCACCTATCTCATGACGCTCTTCCGACTTGAAATTATAGTATTCATGTAATTCACTTAACATGGCTGAAGGAAGCGATACTTTACGTTTAGACGATTTTGTTTTAGGTTCTTTAACATCAGCAATTCCATTAAAGGTCAAAGAAACGCTTTGTACTACCTCTAGGACACCGGTCTCCCAATTAATGTGATGCCATTCTAACCCTAGTAATTCCCCGCGTCTTAATCCGGTTGTGATGGCTAATTTAATCATAACTCGCCAATGATAAGGTTCATGCTCTAGAGCCTCTAGTAGTCCGTGTACCTCCTGTTCGTCATAAGGGATAACCTCTTCATACTTGACGGAGGGCTTCTTAATGGCAGCTACTGGGCTTTGTTTAATGACCTTCCACTCTACAGCACGTTTGAATATATTCTTTAGAATACGATGATTGATTTCAAGCATGCTACTTGATAGCTTACCCTGTTTATGACCTAAACGTGAACCATCCTTGGATAAGGAATCCAAGAAACTAACAATGTGTAATGGCTTTATTTGATCAATTCTCATATGTCCAAAATAGGGGGATATTCGATTTTTGAGATTAGACTTATAAGACATTATTGTTTTCGTTGCTAAGTGACTGTTTGCATATTTGTTTTCCCATTCGAGCACAAATGCTTGAAAGCTCATCTTTTCAGGTGCGATGTATTCGCCAGCTTCAACTTCCATTTTGAATTTAATCAATTCATCATTAAGATGCTCTCTTAATCGTTTCGTTGTTTTCAGTAGAGTAGGGTCGTCTACTTTAACAGACTTGTAGCGTTTTATTCGCTTTCCTTTTGCGTCATAACCAGCTTCTACAACCAGTCTCCATGAATTCACTCCACGTTTTTCAATGCTCGCCATGTGTATCTCCTCCAACTATGTTAATGAAGAAAGCACAAGTTCTTCTTGTGCTCTCTTCATACCATTATTTACTGTTATTGATTTCTTGCTGCAAGAACCAATTTTCGAGACTAGATCTTCGAAAGATGAGTTTCGTGCCAATTTTGGTATGAGGAATGTTTCCTGCTCTGCATTCAGCATAAAGCTTGTCTTTTGAAATAGTACACTCGAAAACTTCCTCCCATGCCTCGTTAAACGTAAGAGTGTTTCGTTGAGTAGTATCGTTAGTTATTATTTGGGATGTTTTCATATAGTTCACCTCATTCAATTCTATAATATGGGAATGACTTTTTTGAATTAACGACTCGACAGTTTAGCTGTTGGGAAGGCTTTTTCAATTAGTTTTAAGGGAAGAGCCAGATCCATAGCATTTTTATCAGCGACAAGAGAGTTATAAAATTTATGTAATTCGTCATCGATTTGAGGAATGTACTGTATCTCAAACTGCCCTTGATTCCAAATAAATAAAATAACATCAACATCATTTGCTTTCGTCTGATTAATGAGAATGTACTCGTCATTTGCGTTGGTGAAGTGTAGTGCTAGATCGATCTCAAACGTGTTGTCCTGTAAATTACTCTCAAAAAAAACACTTCCAAATATATTCCCGAAAAACCAGTAGCCACTTTCAGTTTTGCATCCTACGAAGACTACTGATCGTGTAGGGTGTAAAGCTAATGATGTTTCCATCTTAAGATCTTCGAAGTGAATGATCATTTTCTCATCACCAAGCAAAGTATCGATAGTAATAATGGGAGCATTCGTTTGTTCGATTTGTTTTGTATTGAAGTTCATATAAAATCCTTCTCTCTGTTAAGATTTTGTCTTACAAGTTAACTTGTACATGGAGAAAACAGGAGGCATTCACTAGTCGATATACTGAATTACGTCCAATGGAGAATAATGAAATTAGATCTTTAACTGTGTAGTAAGTGTGTTTATGTGCGTTCATAACGTGCTCTCCTATAATGATGTAGTAGTTTTCGTGTAAAGATGTGTAAAGCAAAGTTAGCATTTGCTACATAGAAAGCCGCTAATACTCTATGAAAACAGCCTACGTAGCAAATGTAGCAAATTTTATCTAAAGCTTAATTGCTTTTACCGAAGTTGTATACCGATGAAGCCTTCTAAAGGATGACTTCCATCCATTCTGAATTTTTGAGCAGTTACCCCTAACCCTCTGATTTCTGTGTAAAACTGTTGTTTTGTAGCAATTGTTAATTCGTTTTCTTTGCAGTACTGATTGTAGGCTTGAATCAGTATTTTTCTGTGAACCTTGTAATCAGAATTTTTTGGTTCAACCACACAGCACTCTTTAAGAAAACCTGGTATTGGGTTTAACTCTGAAACATACTGTTGCTTGAACTGTTTGCTATCTTCAGGCTCTGTAAAAACAAAAGTATTTGCCTTTAGCCTCTGCAGACCCAATATTGCCCAGAGTATAATATACTCACGTTCCTTTTTCAGCTTACTAATTAAATGAGGGTCTCTTTTATCGACTGGCTGTGCTTCTAAGAAGTTTATAAATAGTAATCGATCAATCATTGCGTTTGTACTGTCGATATCGTTCAACAAGGGCATGACATTGCAAGCTACAACAAGCTTAGTTTTTGTGTAAAAGTGGATAGGGTCTTTTCCTTTTTTTTCACCAGTTAACTTGTCACCGCCAGTAATTGCCTTTAGCTTATCAACACCTTTTATTAATGAGCTGCTGTCTAATTCATTTGTCAGATTAAGTTTAGAGTACATCAATTCAGCGGTCATGAATTTGTGATCAGTTAACTGCCTCATGTCTAAGGACGTTGTAAATTCTTTCCCGATAATTGATTCCCACACTGCCATCCATACGCTTTTTCCAGTATGAGGTGCACCTTGAAGAATGAACATTTTTTTAGCACGGCTGTAATTACTCATGAAGTATCCTGTCATTTCCTGTAATGCATTAATTTTTTCAACATCCCCATCAGTGCATTCAACTAAAAATCTATAAAATCTAGAGTTTCTCCAAACTTGCTCATCCAATATATCTACTAGATAATCAACTTTAATTCCGTATGTGAAATTGTAGGCTGGACTATGATTACACGTTTTCATAGTGTTAATGTCTAGCACGCAATTTCTGAAATTAATTAAGTGAAGATGGCTATCTAATTGCTCGCTATTAATTTGAAAACTAGGATCAGTCGTAATTCGATGAAGAACATTGCGAAAATGATTCTGGTTTGCGAATTGATTAATCCTTTCATTCAATACCTCACGAATTTTCACCTGGACGATATTGTGATTCATTAGTTCAAAGTAACCTAATTTCTCGTTGTAAATTAATATTTCCGAATCTAAGCACCTAAAGGTCAAGTGTTTTACGGCTTGTTCATAGATAATGAAATCAAGCGGGATTCTAGATTCAGAAGGCTGGTTAGCTGTAGAAGCAACTTCAATCTTTGGTGTGCTAGATGATCCGATAATATCAGTGTTTGAATTAGCAAAGGTATTTTCCATAGGGCTATCCAAGTCTTCGCCAATGGTGATGGGGTCTACCCGGTAGTGCCGTCTGGTAGGCGTATCGTCGTCTTCGGTGGGATCCTTATCCTGTACTGGTTCTTCCGAGTCTTCGCTAATGGTGATGGGGTCTACCCGGTAGTACCGTCTGGTAGGCGTATCGCCGTCTTCGGCGGGATCCTTATCCTGTACTGGTTCTTCCAAGTCTTCGCCAATGGTGATGGGGTCTACCCAGTAGTGCCGTCTGATAGGCGTATCGACGTCTTCGGCGGGATCCTTATCCTGTACTGATTCTTCCAAGTCTTCGCCAATGGTGATGGGGTCTACCAAGTAGTACCGTCTGATAGGCGTATTGCTTTCTGATAATTCATGCAGACGTAATGATGAAAAATTACCTTTCTTCTTTTTTCTATTACTCACATGCTCACCTCTATATGTTTGATAAGTCTAGTATAAGGGTGGCTTGAGAGGGCTAGTTTTTCATCATTTACTCAAATCGGACACCTTTTTAAAAAAGAAAAACCAGGTACGATGACCTGGTTTTGAAATGTTATGAATTACGATATAGATTTTGGAAGTATTTGATCTTCTCATGTGGGAAATAATTATAGTGCTCTTCAAGTTCATCGTAAAATTCGTCAATAGACAACCTACTAACCCAACTTAGGTATTCCTTCAATTTAGGGTTTTCAGCATATAGTTTGCTATATTTAAAATTTACGGATTCTAGCTTTTTATTGCATTCTTCAGTACTTATTCCATTCGAATGACCTGAATTATTACTTTTATCCAAAGCATCAGAACTCAATGTAGCTTCCATATTATATCTAGTAGTGATCACTTTTTTGAATATTAAATCTTTTAGTTTCGATATAGATAATCTGATCGATCTTGCTAGATTGTCATAATCGGTATCATCGTCATAATCGGTATCATCGTCATAATCGGTATCATCATCATAATCGGTATCATCATAAGGGGGGAATAACGACATATGAAGATGAAAATGTATGAAATCTATAAGGAACTGTTGCAGGGTATAGCTTTGATGCATTTCCAAATCGGTGGGATCAAAGTGCCCAGATATTCCTTCTTTATCTTGATTATGCTGCTCTAATGGCGATCTTAATAAATTAATGTTGGATAAAAAATCGTTTACTTTTTTTGTGAATGCAACCGAAAATAAATCGTTTACTAATTGGTGTTCATTGGTTGCTTCTGTTAAATACGATAAGGTCAAGCATTTAAATAGTGTATTGCTTTCAACGGGATTAAGTATTGAGGCGGGTTGAACCGTACCGTAATCAGTATTTAATATAACTAGCTTAAAATATTCAATATAAATGATTAGATTGATTAGATTAATTTTTAATTTGTTTAAATCTATAATCTTATTGTTCTCGCTGTTTTTGAAAAGAGATAACAGGGCATCGGAAATACATAACTTCAAATCAAGATCGGGAATATATGAAATTAACGCTATCATTTGTTGCAATTCCGTTTTTTCCTTGTAATCCAATTCGATAGAATGCGAATTAAAGTTAATGAAGTCTTTATAAACGAAATTGGTCATGATGTCGATTTTATTTAGTACTTCATATTTA
>DXHF01000040.1 GCA_019113605.1 Candidatus Paenibacillus intestinavium | reverse complement strand
TTTCCCCCTTAAGAGTTAACTACATAAGAAGTGTAGCGCTTACATACATAGCTCAACAACCTGCCTATATTCAGTTGTATACCTGCTAAACTATAGGTTTTCAGCACTTAAAATATTCCCTCTTAGTGGCTGTAAAAAAACTAGTAAACAATTGCTTACAATCTAAAAGATTGCACGCTCCCCAAGCTAGCTTCATATGCGATGCCGACTAAGCTGCTAGAACAATCATCGTTATCAAAGTCTGCTTTTTGAACCACCTTTCAAAATAAAAATCCCCCATATCTATTAGATAGGGGGAAAACTACACACTAACTATTCCTGAAACTGCCAGTAATTCAGCTTGAATAACTGGCTATTTTCTTCGCCTCTAAACACTAAAAATAAATGATGAACTCCATTTGCACCTTCAATTTTTGTTTGCAGCTCAGAGTACTGATCTTCATCAGTTACAGCTGGAATGGAAAGCTCACCTATTAATTTACCGTCTGGACTGTCTAACCGAATTTCAATGCTACTAGCAGCGCTGCCATTAGCCACTGCTGCTGTAAAGGAAGACGCACCATCATTACCAAAGTCAACATTAGAAACTGCTATCCAATCACCGTTATCAATATCTGTTACTACTCTATTAGAAAAAGATTGCTGTGCGTTATCACTAATCTGTTCCGTATTAATCCCTGCTTGCCAGCCGATAGTCTCCGCTTCCACTCGAACATATGGATTAAATGTTTTCAATTGCTTAACACCTTCGTAATCAGCAATAATTTCTTGAATCGTTCCATCTTCATTAAAGAAAACTTGATTCAGATGAGTTGAACGATATCCTTTAGCTACTCCCATTGCTTTAGACAACGTTTGTGCATGATAAGCAATATACCAGCTATCGTGGAATTCAAAAATGGCATGATGATTATTACCACCAATATCAAAGAAATGTACTGGATTTTTCAGAATTATTCCTTCATAAGTCCATGGCCCCATCGGAGAATCACTGACCATGTACGAAATTTGACCTGCTTGCGGACTTCCTTCAGGACGAACACCATCGTAGAAATTCGAACAATATGTATAATAGTATTTGTTATTAACTTTGTTAATTCCTGAGTTTTCAAACATATACGGAGCTGGAATTGGTAAAGCCTCTCCCAACACACTAATCATATCGTCGCCTAATTCCATCACTCTAGCAGTGTTCGGCATTGCTTCCTGTCCTTCTGGAATTCCGCCACCAAAGTAGATATAGGCTTTTCCGTCATCATCTACTAACACAGCTGGGTCAAACAGCCACGTCACTTTCTCTACACCTGGAGTTTCCCTAGTAAGAAGAGGTTTTCCAATAGGATCGATCCAAGGCCCCGTCGGACTGTCGCTCATTAAAACACCAATATTACTTGCATTATTAGCAAAGTAGATAAAGAATTTATCTTTTCCGTCAATTACTTTATGCACTGCAGCAGGTGCCCAAGATTGCGTTGCCCATTTTGCAGCACTATTTAGACCAGCTACATCAATAAAGCCGTGATCCGTCCAATTGACTAAGTCATCTGATGAAATAACCGAAAGCTTATTAATATTTGCATAAGTATTATCCTTAACATTTCCACTTTCGTCGTACTGAAATACATCATTCGTCGCATAAAGATAGACTCTATCTTCGTATACTAAAGCATATGGATCTGCTCCAAATTTGTGAGATACTAACGGATTACCGTTCAAAATCGTTTTCCCTACCGCTTGAGCTAAAGGGGCATTGGTAGGCTTGGATATTGCTTCACTTACATCAACCTCTTCCTTTTGCTGTGCTGAATCTACAGTCTCTAACGTATTTACCTTTAGTTCCTCATTCCTCATATCGACTGGCTCCTTTTTAGATAGTTGATTAAAAGCGATTACAAGTGTCGCAGTAACAACTAATAGAATTGCGACTATAATATATTTTTTTTCAGTATTTAATATTATTAATTGCCCCCCTTTAAGCCGAGTTAACATTGTACCTAATTAAAGCGTAACGCTTCACTATCGTTGCATCAACCTGCCAAACTGTGGATGAATGACCCTTCAAATTATAGATATTATCAATCCTTCAATATCCCATAAAAATATGATTCTCTCAAGTCACTTTAACGGTATATCATTATTTATCTGAATACATATAATCACCTTCAATCCTTTAAGCTCACTTCGCTCTAATATAAGTCCGCTTCCCTCACCATACGTTAATATTAATCTTCGATGAATGTTAATAATTCCTGTCATTTCATTTTCTTCATTGTTACGCTGGAGTCGATGCTGCAGCATTATAAGCTGATCGTCGGTAAGTTGCTCACCATTATCCTCCACAATAATATGGAGCGTATCCAGCTGATGATTAAATGTAATTCTAAGTAAGCCTTCCTCGCTTTTTTTCTCAAGACTATGCTCATAAGCATTTTCTATTATCGGCTGCACAATCAATCTTGGAACTCTGATGGCATTCATACCTTCTGGCAAATCATCAAATTCCAATCGTATTCGCCTCGAAAAACGAAGCTTTTGAATATCTGTATACATACGCGAATGCTTTATTTCCTCCTCCAGTAAAACAAGATCCTCACCGTTACGAGTAATAAACCGGAAATATTCCCCGAGCATAATTGTAAATTGTTCAATCCGCTCAACATCCCCTGTCTTAGCTAAGGAATTCAAAATAAAGAAGCTATTATACAAAAAATGCGGGTTAATTTGAGATTGTAGCTGCTTTAGCTCAGATTTCTGCATCATCATTTTTTGTTTATAATCTTGATCAATTAGACTAGTTAATTTCGTAAGCATATGATTGAAGCGCGTGTATAAATATCCAAATTCATCTTTTTTGTCATGAACAATCGGACGATCCAATTCTCCTGCTTCCATCCGTCTAAAGCTCTGTACAAGCAATATTAATGGTTTATGAATAAAGCGATACGTAGAATAAGAGAAGACAACAATAGCAATTAGGGATGCGATTGCAAATAACCATGCCCATTTATAAAAAAAACTTAAAGGTCTTTTTACCGTCTCTTCTGGCAAATACGTGACTAGCATAAGCTTTAATTTATTTGAATACGCCTTGTCAATATGATACTTTTCTTGATTAACGGATAGCAACGTTAAGTAATCTTTAGATTCTTCAACTTCATTCATATAGTTTTCTACTACATTAGTAGATTCGTCATTACTCATCACTGTATATCCAGAAGAACTGGAAATAAGAAAAGACCCACTGTCTTCATAGACGCTAAGTAGCTGTAAAGACTCTCTCAGCTTCTCTGAATCTAATTCGATTTGAACGACATAGTTTGGTAAGTCTCCTTTACCACCACCATATTTAGACGCAATAAGTTGAACAGCATCATCTGAATAATATAATCGATCGCGATTTGTTGAAACATTAGCGATTAATTGTGCATATAATTGCTCATCAAGTTCTATAACAGAATTCATCGCTGAAATTGTTTTGGAGATGCTATAGATATGTATATTAATATCTTTAATGTACGCACTACTATTTTTGATTGATGTAAGACGATGTATTAAGTAGTTCACCCCCCCTCTTTTTTCCACACTATTCATCTTATCCCATGTCACAGCAAGCTTACTTAATTCACTATCCTCAACTAAATCAAACTGTTGCAGCTCCATCCACTCGATTTCACGTTCTAAATCCTCTAAATAATAGTTTAATTGAGTTACTGTCGCTCTCGAAATATCTTCACTCGCATTATTATAGCTCCAGTTATACAAATAAAAACCTAATATAATAATTGGCGTAATAACTAGTAAATACGTGAACACTGAGCGAAAAAAAATAGTTCCGCGTAGTGATGTTACATGAAAGTTAAACAAGGTACTACCCCCGAGCCTTATATTATGCCTTTTGGATCATTTGTTTTGTTGATACCAATCATTAGCTTCCATTGTTATTTGGGCTCCACCTAGCTCCTGCCATGTTTCTACAAATTTATCAAACTCATCGATAGAATTTCCTAAGATGATATTGATATATGTTTCATGTTGCAGATCATGCAATATTGATATTCGCTCGATCATCGTTTCAGTTGGAGCCCCTGTAAACGCTTCATATAATAATTGATCATTTGCTTCATATTGATCAAGGATAGAAAAGGCACCGTTCACTCCATAAGTCTTATCCCATCCCCAACCATGATCTTTATCTGTTCCCCCCGCATAGTACTGCTCGATTAACTTTTGAATGGATTGAGCTTCAGCATCCAACCCCGTCCAATCCCCTGTTTGACGAGCTTCAGCTAGCTGACGATAGGCCTCCAAGTTTTTTTGAGCTGGATATGGAGTTACTGGTGATAACTGCCACACAGGATATGAAGAACTATAAAACTCTTTATATTCCGCAGTCTTACCCCAATTTTTCTCAAGATGCAAATTAATTAATTTGACAATTGCTTCTGGCTGCTCTAAGTCTTTACGTACAGCAAAGTATTGATACGTTCTTAATTTTAGTGGAACCTTTGGTAGATTACCGGAAAGAGAAACAATAGGATATGCTTTCCAGTCTGCATCACCATCAAGATTTTGACTGCTTTGCACTACAAACGATCCCCATTGCTCACCATACATCATCCCTATTTTTCCACTCTCAATTTGTTGCTTCACTTTATCACCATTCTTGAATGAAAACTCGGGATCGAGTTCACCGCTTTTATACATCTGCTGTAATGCTAAAAGTGATTCTTTCACTTCTGGCTGGATCCCGCCAAATACAAGATTATCGGAATCATCAACTACCCAAAGTTCAGGATATGCTTCATAACCTGCCATGAAACCTTTAATACTCATAATAGCATCCCATAAATAATTCGTAATGGCTAAGCCAAATGTGTCGTCTTGACCATTTTGATCTGGGTCCATTACTGTAAAAGCTCTCGAAATTTCCAATACATCATTGATCGTTTGCGGTGGCTGTAATTGGAGTTGCTCCATCCAATCTGTTCTTAACCAAATATACATCGCCCCTTCAATAGAGGCATTAGTGTCCGGTATAGCCATTAATTTCCCATCAATTGTAGCAGCATCAAAAGTTGATTTTCCTTCTTGTTCTAATATATTTTTAGTTAACGGTGTCGCATAATTGTTGTAAACATCCGTCAAATCATGAATTAACCCCTCATTGCTCAATATTCTGAGTTGCTCAGCACTAACTTTAATAACATCTGGAATTTGGCCTGAAGAAACGGAGAAACTAAGTTTTTGCTTATACACTTCTCCCTTTGCTGTCCAATCGTAATGGATTGAAATGCCCAATACTTGCTCATAAATTCTGCTCCATCTATTATCTTCTAATGTTTCGCCAGGTAATAAATTTATTAAATCTTCCAAAGCGTCGCCTGTCTCACGGACGAATGATAGTTTAATTGGCGGATCATATTTACTAAGTCCAATTTCATCGTAAACATTGTTATACCAGTTCTGTTCCAGGGGCTCATCGTTAATATTGATCTTAGTACTATCATGCTCGCAAGCTATTACTATTAAGATCAACAATATAGTCAAAACTATTAGCTTGACCCATTTCATCATAGCTATGTGCAAAAACACTCCCCCCTAATCATAACTATATCATTTCATTATCTCGACAAACTTATTTTGAAATCAATGTTCAATTTTTTACTTTGTTATCTTTCATTGCGCTTTATACCTATATCAAGTTACTATTAGCGTTCTTTTATACTGGTAATACTGTATATACAATTCCTTTCCTTGCCTGCCATTCAACTACACATGAGTCCTGATCATATATTAATGGCGTAGCTTGCCCAGATGATTGAATACGGACAGGAAGATTGGTGCGGATGCGGCATTGTGTAGTTTTTTCTGTCGCACATATGTGTGCGGATTCCAAGTTATGTTCTCTCCATGCAACGTCCACAGTGAAGCCACCCCGAGCACGTAACCCTTTCATATGTCCCTCTTTCCAAGCTTTAGGCAATGCAGGTAACAATCTTAACTCTTCACAATGACTTTGCAATATCATTTCGGCAATAGCGGCAGTTGCCCCAAAATTCCCATCAATCTGAAAAGGAGGATGATTATCTAGTAAATTTGGAAGCATCGAATGCGAAAGCAGTGCAACAATATTTTCATACGCCAATTCTGCTTCCTCAAGCCTTGCCCAGAAGTTGATAATCCACGCTCTACTCCAACCCGTATGCCCTCCGCCATTTGCAAGACGATTTTTCAACGTTATTTTCGCAGCAGTAGCCAATTCTGGTGTTTTATGCACGGAAATTTGACTGCCTGGATGCAAAGCAAATAAATGAGAGATATGACGGTGACCAGGCTCTTCTTCCTCATATTCCTCCAACCACTCAAGCAATTGCCCCTCACTTCCGATTGCATCTTGTGGCAAACGTGAGTATACATGTTGCCACTGCTTACGTATTGACGTATCACATTGCAATAGCTCGGACGCCTGAATACAAGCTGCAAACAGCTCCCGCAAGATTTGACTATCCATTGCTGGTCCTTCACTCAGTGTTCCTGTTTCACCATTAGGTAAAATATAGGTATTCTCAGGTGATACAGAAGGACTCGTTACTAATAATCCATCTTGAGTTTCAATTAGAAAATCAAGAAAGAATTGTGCAGCCTCAGTAATAATCGGATATGCTGATTGTCTTAAAAATTCTTGATCTTGTGAATACAAAAAATGCTCCCACATATGCAAGCTAAGCCACGCTGCTCCCATCGGCCAATACGTAGCCGGCACATATCTATCCTGTGGAGCAGTATCTGCCCAAATATCCGTATTATGATGTGCAACAAAACCACTGCAGCCATACATTTTCTTTGCTGTCACCCGACCATTTTCCCGCATTCTTTCCAGAAGATCGAACAACGGTTGATGACATTCTGATAAATTACAGCTCTCTGCAGGCCAATAATTCATCTGAGTATTGATATTAATTGTATATTTACTATCCCATGGTGGCAGCATATGTTCATTCCAGATGCCCTGCAAATTTGCTGGCAACGAGCCTGGACGACTGGATGACAGCAATAAATATCGACCGTATTGATATAGTACTTCAATTAATTGCAAATCCTCTTTGCCATTCTTTACTCTCTCCAAGCGCTCATTCATTGGCAATCTACTTACATCTTCCATTGCTATTAACTTGAATTCGACGCGGCTAAACAATGGATTGAAATCTTCAACATGCTGCTGCCGTAATTCCTCATAACTAACACTTGCAGCGTTGTCTAACTGCTGTAATATGTACTGTTCAGGGTTCTCATGTCGGAATGAAGTCGCTGCTGCAAGCAGAAGTAACACTCGATCCGCGTTTTTGACAATGAGATGTTCCCCAATAATTTGTACTTCTCCACCTTCAGCTATTACTCTTACCCCTGTACGAAAACTTGATCCCTGAGCACCACCACATTCGCCCTTCATCATTAGAGTACACGCGTTCACTTTTGATACAACTTCATAGTAGCGATTACTGCCACGCGTTAACCTAACCCGAAAGTGATGCGCATTCGGTCGATCAGCTGTAAAATGAAAAGCCATTACATTATGATGATAACTGGCAAAACTTTCTCGGTGATAGGAGATACCATATTGTTTATAGCTACTAGCAACAATTCCATTTGACATATCCAATTCTCGTAAATAATGTTCAACTTCACTCGAAGCTACCACTTGCTCAGCACTAGCTTTTGCGATGTGATTTGTATTTGGCGAGAAAAATTGTAGGTTCAAGTCGCCAAGTGGCATGTAGTGACGCTGCGTTTCCGGCATTCCAGACAATGCTAACAATGATAAATCATGCGCTTGATTTAGCTCCCCTGATCGAATCGCCTCACGAATATTTTCAAGATTAGCCAATGCATCGGGGTTGTTACGATCGCGCGGTCCTCCATACCAAACACTGTCTTCATTCAAAGCAATTCTTTCCTCAGTCGGGTCGCCAAATACCATTGCTCCCATATATCCGTTGCCAATAGGCAGCGCCTCATTCCAGTTAACTGCAGGCTTATTGTACCAAAATTCAGACTTTGCTTTCATCATAATCCTCCTCGTTTAACTTCTTTATCTAAAGAACCGCCAAATTCAAAGCTACATACATTGCGATTTTCCTCTTATTCCAAAATATTCAATACTTCCTTTTCAACTATATTTTTACGGTACGCACCTGGTGTAGTACCCGTATATCTTTTAAACACCTTCGTAAAATAATGTTTATTGTCATAACCTACTATTTGTCCAATTGAGCTAACCGATAGATCATTCTGATTATGTAGTAAATTTTGTGCCTCACGAATTCTCATTGCATTCAAGAAATTTATGAAGGTTTCTCCCATTTCTTTCTTAAACAAGCTGCAAATATAGTTAGGATGTAAATTCATCACCTCGGAGATATGATCAAGTGAAAGATCTTTTCTAAAATGAACCTGTATATAGTTAAGTATTCGGCTCGCATGTCTAGTATAATCTGTATCAATTGGAGCTGGCAGCTCCCTTTTCACTCGTTCGAGCAATGTGGCGATTTCATCTTGGTCAATTGGCTTCAATATATAGTCAACAACACCAACCCGTAAAGCTGTACGAACATACTCAAATTCATCATACCCGGTCAATATGATAAAGCGATCACATATGCCTAGCGTTCTTGCCTCTTCAATCATTTCAAATCCATTTTTCTCAGGCATGTTTAAGTCAGTAATCGTAACATCCGGGAAATATCGTTTCATCTCCTCAAGCCCCTCAAGAGCATTTAGAGCTTGCCGAATTTCAGTTCCTTCAGGGGCTACTTTTCTGACAACCTTGACCAGTCCATTTAGTATTAATGGTTCATCATCCACAATCAATAGCTTCATCTTCAACTAGCCCCCTTTTTCTCTATTATAATACACAGACATGTCCCCTTTTCTTGTTCACTAGTGATCTCAAGTCTGGACGTTCCACCGAAATAAGCCTTAATTCTATCATTAACATTAATGAGTCCGACACCTGTTATTAATGTTGACTCCTGTGACTTATCTCCGCCTAAGAGCAAGGATTGAATAACTGAGAGTTTATCTAGCTTTATACCCTTCCCATTATCAATAACAGAAATATGAATTTCCTGTTCACGCTCCTCAGCAACAATACGAATATGTACTGGACGTATAACAGTCGATACCCCATGGATAATACTATTTTCTACGAGCGGCTGGATAATAAATCTCGGACAACTTACTTTTATCGTTTCAGTAGCAACGTCAAAATCATACGTCAATCTATTTTGAAGCCGCATCTTATGGATTTGCAAATAAAATTTCGCCATTTCAAACTCTTGTGAAAGCGTAATTTCATCCTGCTCGGAAGACAAACTATACCGCATCAGCTTACCAAACCAAAAAGAAATATCAGCAACTTCCTTGTCATTGTTTGTTTCGGCAAGCATCCTAATTGTCTCAAGCGTATTGTACAGAAAATGGGGTTTAATTTGTGCTTGTAGTATTTTATAAGCTGCCTCTTTATTCAGCAATTCAGCACGATGGACATTGTTGATCAATTCATCCATTCGTTGAAGCATCGAATTATAAGTTTCTATCAGAAATCCAATTTCATCGTTTTCTTTTAATTTCCCTTGTTTTATTATATTTTGTCTCAAATTATCATCATCCAATGTGCGCATATGTCTGGCTAATCTTAAAATTCGCTTTGTAATCGTAGACGCAAACAAATAATAGACTAATGAAAGACCTACTAGCAATACGATAAGAATAATAATCACTATTACTTCTGATTTTGTGAGTGAATGAAAAACATCGCCTACTTTACCTGCTATAATGATATGTAGCCCAAGTTCTTCAAGATTTAATTTGTTAATGACATGTTTTCGATTAATTACAAATGTATTTGACTCCGATTTCACTAATTCCAAAGCCTCTTGATTAATTACAGGCTCCATTGGAAAATCTCCAATAAACTGATCTGGTCTGACCAAAAGAAAGGCCTTCCAAGGATCCTTTACTCCAGCAGCTTCAAAGAATTTTTTTATAAGAGTATCATTAATCTTGATTTCTAATAATCCGATTTTCTCAGTAAATTGAGCATTGTAGAGATGCTGATAATATATCAGTTCAGAATGAATAGATTCTGGATTTACTCGAACCCATATTCCTAACCCTGGTTTTAAATTACGAGTGGTTTCTTCTATATATGGGTCGAGTAAATTCGAATCAACAAAATGTTCTGTTATCGAAAATACATCGTCTTTCATTTTGTAGATTACGAGAGAGTTGATCTCCGAATAAGCAAATAGCGACCGTGTATATAACGGACGAATATAACGAATGAAGGAATAAACACTTTCCGACTCGTTGTTATACACACCATCGAGATAATCCGTGACATAAGAATTATATTGAAAAACTCGATGTACTGACTGTATTCGGGTAAAATCCATTTGCATATTTGCATAGGCTTGTTCTAGTATCTTTTGTCGACTTTCAGCAAACTGTTTAGTCAGATTTCCATGTATTTGATTGTAATAATGGTATCCAAATACTAGCACTGGTATGAGTATGAATATAATATATCCTAGCGTTATTTTCCGAGTAATATTCACATTTCCCGCCTCCTGCAGCACCTGTAAGCTGTAAAGTTACCTCAATATACTATGGAAACCTGAATTTCAGTTGTTAAATACTACTACATTATGCTAACTTGAATGAAGCCAAACTAGCGCTACCCATTCCCTTAAAAGTAAAATAGAGAGCATGTACTCCATTAGGAATGGTTAGCTCTGTTGAATATTCTGTCCAGACATTGGTAAATCCTACTGGCATCTCTGCTAATGTTGGTCCATCCCATGTCGTTTTCACTTCAAAATTCCCTTGACAGTAGCCGCGTACCTTAATGCTTACTTTTGTAACGCCATTACAATCAAAATACTTGAAGCCTGCAGTAGCAGTATCCGTTAAATTAGCGATGTATCCAATTTCTTCGTCTCCGTCTTTTCCATCCTGTGTTATTTTCGGAAACCTGCTGTCCAACCATGACCCTGCACCAAAACCTCCTGTATATATCTCTGCATCTTTATAAAACAAATTACATGCCAAGTAAGCCGGGTATTCACCAAATCCGATAAGTGGTCCACCATTGGGGCCACATGAAGTCATCTCTACTTGTGGTATCGTTCCATTGTCTAAAAATGAAATAGGTTCAAGGCAGCCCTGACGACAAAATGCTGTTCCATTCGTATGTCTGTGATAGAAGATATACCATTGCTCATTAATTTCTACGATGCTTCCATGATTATTTCCACCATAATACATAGGTTGATTAGCTGGTTTATAGGAATCAATATGAAGATCAGAATTACTTATAATAACGCCCTGGTATTGGAATCCACTTGTTGGTGACAAGCTTGTGGCATAACATAATTCATGCATTGGAACAGAAGAGTAGATCAAATAATATAGATCTCCCCTCTTCCTGATCGATGGTGCCTCAAAAAATTCATGTCCTTCAAATCCACTTCCCGCACTATATGGCTTACTTGGTGCAATAAATACAGGTTCCTCTACAATCGTTAACATGTCTGGACCAAGCACAGTAGCCATGGCACCTTTTCTGGATGTGTCATTAGCCAAACAAAATCCAGTATATAAATATGTTTTTTCTCCTTCTATCATCACTGCAGGATCAAATTGAGGTTCATCTCCCTCTCGTTTTCCCAAATAAGTACCATCTGTATATTTCACATAACCATAAAATTGATATCTTCCAGCAGGCGTATCACAGACAGCAACAGATACAATAGGAACCTTATCTAGAACATAATATATATAATAACGACCATCTAATCCGACAGTAACATCTGGAGCATATAGACACATACTTCCATCAGCATTCAGAGGATCATCTGTTTTGGCATAGATCTCTCCCTCATAGCGCCAGTCTCCTAGATCATTGGCAGGTGCAGACCAACAAACATAATCGTTCATACAAAATACATGTCCATTAAAGCTATCATGAGAACCATAAATATATACTCTATCGTTAAATACGTATGGCTCACCATCAGGAATATACTCCCAAGATGGGAGATAAGGATTAAAACCTTGCTTTTTACTCATAAAAATACCTCCATCTAAAATTATTTTCTCCAAAACTTAAGTTCGAAAAATCCGGCAGAGACATCTCGTCTCTCCACCGGATTTTTGAAAACTTACTTAAACAAATCTTTCTTGTTTTGATAGGTTTCATTTGCCCAATCAACCAATTGTTGCATACCAATCTGTTCAGCAGTTTTCAACATACTTTCATAGTTTGCAATAGCTTCTTCTTCTGAACTTGCCAAATAAATCTTTACTTTCTCATTTTTAATCATTTCATCAATCTTTGTTTTGATCGTTTTCTCTTCAGAATCTGGCTGTGTTTGGATTAATCCGATTTCTGGTTTATAGATGGTGATTTCTTTTCTTTCTAATAATGCTTGAGTTTTCTGCGTACCAGGAACGTAACCTTGCAACCCTTCCATGACACCATCATTATACAGGTACCACCACTTAATTCCATTACTATTTACAAAATCACCATCAGATGGATCGTAGTTCAAATTAGGATATCCTTCTTCGTTCCACGTCCAATGTTCACCTTCTATACCGAACATTGTAAGCTTCTTACCCTCAACACTTGCCAAATATTCAATAAATTTGATGGAAGCCTCAGGATTCTTGTTGTTTTTCGTAATGAACGTACCTGAAAATCCAAGCCCTGTACTTACTATTTTAGCATCTTTTGACAATGCACTAGGCAACATTTTAAAGGAATAAGAATCACCATTGTTTTTAATTTTTTTATTGTCTGAATCTGCAACACTGACTGTATGACTATGAGCAAATGCCTTGCCACCTATCGCATATTCATCATCAATTTGATCATTTGTATATGCATAATTTTCTGCGAGAATATATCCGTTACGGTATAATTCGTTCATAAATTTGAAGAAGTCCAGCATTTCTGGTTGCTTGATAGCGTAATCAATTACTCCATCTCTCTCGTACCAACCATCCAATAGCGCTTCTACACCGAATTGCTGTAGAAAATACTGTTCAAACCAATCTTTATCCATCGTAAGAGGAATCATATCAGGATACTTTTCCTTAACCATTCCTAATACATTGGCAAAATCATCCACTGAATTTAGCGATGGGTTGCCAAGTTCATTTAATATATCTTCCCGTAAAGCAATACCTGGGTTGCCATCGCTACCAATTGCAAATTTATGTTCTGCCATTTCCTCTTTAGTAGCAAATGAATTTCTAACGGTATAGAAATTACCATCATCCATCGTATGAATAGCAATTCTTGTATCGTCAATGACGAAATTAGGTGCATATTGTTCAATAAGCTCATTCCATGGATAGGATAGCTTTGAATCAGACAAACGGTCGATTTGAGAATGAGTAAAGATAAGATCTGGTAAATCTCCAGAGGAAATCATTAGTGGAAGTTGCTTATCATCTGCAGCTACAGTAACCTTTAATTTCACTCCAGTTTTTTCAGTGATTTTCTCAGCAATTGGCCCCTTCCATTCATTAACAGGATACCATGATGCATCAATAAATAATGAGAGTTCTTGAACTTCTTCTTTCGCTGTTGCTTTTGTTCCGTCTGTACTAGAATTAGATTCGTTATTTACTTTCTGACCAGCATTGTTACTACCACAAGCCGATAACAACGAAAGGACAAGTACAGTAACTAAGGATAAGAACAACATTTTTTTTCCCTTTATCCTCATGATTAAACAACCCCTCCACGAATCATTATTTATATTAAAGCAAACTTGCTCCAATACCGTAATTAAATTATCCCTTTACTGAACCTAACATAACACCCGAGACAAAGTACTTCTGTAAAAATGGATACACACATACTATTGGTGCTACCGATATAACCATTGCAGCTAATTGAAGCGAATAGCTTGTAACGCCTACTGATGAACTATTTGCTATTGCAATCGAATCCATTGGTGCATTACTTTTGTTGATAACTTCCATCATACGATAGGCTAACGTTCTTAAATTATCTGACTGTACGAAGTAAGCAGAATCCAACCAGGAATTCCATTGACCAACACCAGTAAATAATGCCATTGTTGCAATAAGCGGCATAGATACAGGGAGAATAACCTTGAAAAATATAACAACTTCATTGGCCCCATCTATATGAGCGGATTCTTTCAACTCTCCTGGAATGTCTTTAAAGAAGGTAATCGCGATCAATAGGAAAAAAGTACTTAGCATTGACGGTATAATATATACTCCAAACGAGTTGAGTAATCCAAGCGAACGTAACACGACGTAATATGGTATTAATCCACCTGAGAAATACATTGCAAAGATAATGATCGTAAAGTATGTTTTGCGGAATAACAAATTTTGATGCGATAATCCGTAAGCTACAATACTTGTAAATAGCACACCCAACAAAGTTCCAGAAAGCGTTCTCATTACTGTCACAAAAAAAGCTTTATACCAATGAGGGTCACTCAAAAATCTTTCATAGTTTTCAAATGTGAAGGAGCTCGGCCAAAAGTAAATAGCACCCGTGAGCGAATCCGTTCCCTTATTAAATGAAAGAATCAAAACATAGTAGAACGGATACAACATGGCTATAAAAATAATGAACAGGATGATTGTGATCAAGCTATCCAAAATCCGATCTTTTTGTCTTTGACTCATAGTCATTTCTTCACTCCTCTGTCTAAAATAAGCTAGATCCAGATGCACGTTTTGCAATGTAATTACTAGAAAAAATTAATATAACTGATATAACTGACTGAATAAGATCTATAGCTGCCGCATATGAAAAGCGACCATCCCTTAATCCAACCTTGAATGCATAAGTCTGTACAATTTCTGATGTCGAATTGTTTATACTGTTTCCGAACAGAAATGCCTGCTCAAAATTAGAACCAACCAACCCTCCACCTAAAATACTTCCAATCGTAAGTATAAGAACAACGACAATCGTCCCTTTTATACCTTGAAACGTTATATGACGAATGCGTGAAAGTCTTCCTGCTCCGTCAATTTGTGCGGCTTCATACAACGTAGGATCTATTCCAGCGATAGCAGCCAAAAAAATTATTGTCCACCAACCTACTTCTTTCCATACTGCACTCCCTACCGCAAGGCCCCAAAAGCTATCTGCGTTAGTAAGGATGTCTAACGGCTTATCAATAATTCCCAGACTCATCAGAGCTTTATTTATCATCCCAATATCAGCAGAGAGAAAGGAAAAAGCAATGCCTGCCACTACGACCCATGAGATAAAATGTGGTAAATAACTAACCGTTTGCACGATCTTTTTAAAGCGTAAATTTTTAGCCTCATTCAATAAAATCGCAAGTAGAATTGGAGCTGGAAAAGTAAATAGTACTTTTAGAAAACTTAAAACTAGTGTGTTACGAACGATTTCACCAAAACGATAGTCGTTAATAAACTCATCAAAATGTTTAAGTCCAACCCACTCGCTAGTGAAAATCCCCTTAATTCCAGTAGAAATTGAATAATCTTTAAATGCCATTATAATTCCAAACATTGGGGTGTAAGAAAATATTAGTAAAAAGATCATTCCTAATCCAACAAAAAGATGAAGAACCTTTTGTCTTTTTAATTGTTTGAAAAATTGTTTTCTCCGCTCATTAAACCGGACACTGTCACTTATTCGTCTTTCATATTCCATATCAGCCCCTCCTTCTTCATCATTATATCTAGATAAGAGAGACTGGCATAAGCCAACATTCTTAAGAAAGCGTTGTCATTTTTTAAGATTCCGTCGCTTTATTGAACGTAACTTCTCGTTACGATAGTTACGATATTTCATCTAAAGTAATAAAAGCAGTTGTCGATTATATCTCGACAACCGCTTTTATTACTTTAGATTGAGGCAGCAACCACTCCTCGAAAGTCTCCGTCAGTAGCTCAAACTTGCAACGATGTGTAATATATTGCTCCGCTACAATATGCCCGCGTGACATCGCATTTATAACCGTCTCAAAATCTTGTCGAGTAGCATTACGACTGCCCAATAATGTCAACTCTTTACGATGGAAGTCAGGATCATGAAATGTAATATCCCCTTTAAACAGACCTACATAAATCAAGCTTCCACCATGCGACGTATAATTAAATGCATTCATCATGGATTCGGCATTCCCAGTCGCATCAACTACAACGCTCGCAAACTGATTGTCTGTGAGCTCTGCGACTTTTTGTATTGGGTCCTGCAAAGCATTGACCGTATATGCAGCATTTCCCCATGATTCTGCAAATTTTAAGCGCTCTTCATTAACGTCCATAGCAATCGCTTGAGCCCCCATACTGTGTATAAGCGCCATAATGCCAAGTCCAATGGGTCCTGCACCGATAACGAGTGCTGTTTGACCTGCCTGCAAACCCGAACGAGCAATGGCATGAGCGCCGATTGCCAGTGGCTCCAGCAAAACAGCTTGATCTAAACTAAGATCATTTGTTTTAATAAGATATTTAATCGGTACCGCTACCCTCTCCATCATTCCTCCATCAACATGAACACCAAATACTTCCATCTCATTACAACAATTGAATTTCCCTTGCATACAAGCTTGACATAGATCGCAATGAAAATAAGGAATAATGCTAACTTGATCGCCTTCATGTAATCCAAGATCATTGTCGCTGATCTGTATGATCTCGCCTGCAAGTTCGTGTCCAAGAATTCGCGGATATGTAAAAAATGGTTGCTTGCCTCTATACGCGTGATAATCTGTTCCGCATATTCCAATCCGTCGAATCTGTACAACTGCATAGTTTTCTTTCGGCTTAGGTTCTGACAGTCTTTCATGAATGACAAGCCTGCCAACCTCTTCACATACAATTGCTTTCATCATACATCCGCTCCTTCGTGTTTTGCTCTCGCCGTTTCTACAGTTCCTTGTAGCTGCTCATTGTACTCAGAACGTCCACTAATCCAACTAACATTCGCAATCGGTTTTAGAATTTCCATGACTTCCTTAAGCAGCTGCTGATCTAGTTTTTCCTCGATCCATGTAGCATTTTTAGTTATATTTTGCGGATTAGAAGTACTAACAAGTGTTGTTGGAATTGCTGAATTGGCTGTTGAATACTGAACTGCAAGCTTAGCAATATCATAGCCGTGCACTGCACAATAATCTGCTGCCTGCTTACAAATTCGCTTGACTAACTCACTAGCTGGGTGCCAGTCAGGTGTTGGTCTAGTGCCTAGCAGTCCCATAGACAAGGGCGAGGCATTGACCAAACCTACTTTTCTTTCCTCCAGCAGAGGCAGTAAACCTAGCAAAGAGCTGTCATTTAGAGCGTAATGACAATACGATAATATGCAATCTATATTTATTTGTGGAATTAACGTTTCAAATAACTGCAATGGTAGACCGCTAATTCCACAATAACGAATTTTCCCTTGCTCCTTTAGACGATGAAGAGTAGGAATTGCTTCATGTATAACAATTTCTGCAGGTACAAACTCAATATCATGTAAAAACAAAATATCGACATAATCTGTATTTAATCTAGCTAGACTTTCATCTACACTGGAAGCAATCTTCGCTGCTGAAAAGTCAAAATTGTTTTCACCATATCTCCCAGCCTTGGTGGATAAATAAAATTTGCTACGATCAAGCTCCTTAATCGCTTTTCCCAGCACAATTTCTGCCTTTGTCAAACCATAATAAGGCGCAACATCAATATAATTAATCCCTTGATCGAGCGCTGTATGTACCGTACGAATGCTCTCCTGCTCATTCGTATTACGAAATACGGATCCTAGTGATGAGGCTCCAAAGCTTAGCGTTGAAACCTCCATATCAGTTATACCTAGCTTTCTATATTTCATCTTGCTCCCCCTTATTAACGAGATTATAGAAAATTGCTGCATTGAAGCCAAATAGTCTTGCCCGTTCTTCTGTCCCCCAAGATTGCGGCAATGCCGATTCTACAATATGCATAACCTCATCATAGCTTGCCGCAAGCAAGCACACAGGCCAATCGCTACCAAATATAACTCGTTCAGCCCCAAAACAGTGCAATACATGCTCAATATAAGGAGTAAATTGCTCGTAGCTCCAGTTGTCATAATTAGCTTCTGTCGCCATGCCAGATAATTTGCAGTACACTCCTTTATATTGAGAAATGAGTCTCATTTGCTGCGACCATCGATCAATATCCCCTTCTGCGATGTTGGGTTTTCCAATATGATCGATAACCGCCTTCATAGTAGGAAAAATCTCAAGCATCGCAATGATTGTATCCAGCTGATTAGCAACGACAAGCAAATCCAATGGAATCTCTCGTTCCACATAGTATTCAATTTTACGAATAATCTCTGGATCAAGTACTTTTGTACTATCCTCCATATCCTGGAGCATGAGGCGCAAACCTACTAACTTGCTATACTGATTCAGCTCAGTCAGCTGTGCTATATGATCACCATGAAAAAAGTCAATCCATCCGACTACTCCAAGTATAGAAGGGGTTATATCTGCTAACTGTAAAATGTATAGACTTTCCTCTAATGTTGGTGCTGCCTGTACTACAATACTTCCGGCTAGTTGATGTTTTTGCAAGTGTAGTAATAAATCAGGAGGTGTAAAATCTCGATACAAAGTGGTTACTTGTGGAGTTATCCATCCATAATCTCCTCTATCAATAGACCAATAATGTTGATGAGCATCAATTCTCATACTGGCTCAGCTCCTTCTCCGAATGACTCTTGACCATCGAGATGGGTAAAAGTTATTACAATGCTATCATTGTAAACTACAAATATTGATAGTGTAATATCTTAAAATTGCATTCTTATCACATAATTTGATATTATTAATTATAATATAGTAGTAGGTGATTGTATCATGACGATCCGAAAATCATTTGAAAGCAATGTATTATTTCCGTTTGAACTTGTCTATCAAGCCATGAGAAAGCAAGAGAATGAGCTGCCAGATCATTCTCATGATCATTATGAGCTTGTGTACATACACGAAGGAAAAGGTGTATTTTTTATTGATCACTTATGGTATGAAAAACGTAAAGGCGACTTTTTCCTCATACCTGGAAATACGATCCATCACTCGCTGCCTGATGATGAAGAACCCATCGTATCATCTGCTATTTTTTTCGCTCCATACTTAATGAATGCGCTGCCATATGATCCCAATTATTCCGCTCTTGCTTGCTTCGAATATGCAAAACAAAAAAAACTCTACAAGCTAGAGCTTCCTGAGCAATTGAAAACTATCGTAGAGACCTCACTCTTCAGTATGTCTAAGGAGTGGGAACAGCGTCCAGTTGGCTATCAAAACGCGATATGGTTGACACTCGGCCAATTGCTACTCCAGCTTACTCGTATTACAAACTCAAGTTCTTTTAAGCAATCAGCCAATCCACATTATAGTCCCTCGTGGATGCTTTCCGCTTTGCAAACTATTGATCAGCATCCTGAGAGCGAACATAGCCTAGTTCAGCTTGCGAGAAATGCATCTGTTTCAACTGCTCACTTCTCCAGAGTGTTCCGACAACTAACGACGATGAATGTTACCAATTACATCAACGCGAAAAGAATTGCCAAGGCCAAACAAATGCTATTGGAAACAGATCACAATATTGAATGTATTTCTGAACACTGTGGTTTTCAAACAACTACTCATTTTTATCGAGTATTCAAGCAAATTACAGGCATCACACCTAGACGATATGCCGCTACAACATATAAAAATAAATTTTAGACTGTTGTATACATCCTGCATTTTCTCAAGATGTGTGGTTGAAGTTACTAAAAACAACATTTATACATATATAAGCAACGTTTTACTATAGGATTCACTCTCTAGAATATGCTTAAATATGTTTGTAACTTCTACCATAGAAAGGATGTTTATTGAGATGAACAATGATAAGCAGCTTGGACTGCTCCCTGCACTTGGATGGAATTCATGGAACACTTTCACCTGGGATATTAATGAACAATTAATCCATGAAATCGCTGATTTATTCGTATCTGAGGGTTATAAAGATGCAGGATATGAATATGTTGTTATTGATGATTGCTGGAGCTTGAAGGAGCGTGATGAGCAAGGCAATTTAGTAGCTGATCCTGAGAAGTTCCCTAGTGGCATGAAAGCACTAGCAGACTATATTCATTCCAAAGGCTTAAAGTTTGGGATGTACTCCTGTGTGGGAACCCACACATGCGCTGGTTATCCTGGCAGCTTTGAACATGAATTTCAGGATGCTAAGAAGTTCGCCGAATGGGGAGTAGATTACCTGAAATATGACTATTGCTTCAAGCCTCGTCATATTTCAGGTGAGTTGCTCTATAAGCGCATGAGTCTAGCACTGAAAAACTGTGGTAGAGACATTCTTTTCTCTGCTTGTAACTGGGGAGAAGACAATGTCTATCACTGGATTCGGGAATCAGGTGCTCATATGTATCGCTCTACTGGAGATATTCGCGATAACTGGATTTCTATAAAGGAGCTAGCCATTTCACAGCTAGATAAGGAGTGCTATACAGGTTCATTCTGTCATAACGATATGGATATGCTTATTGTTGGCATGTACGGCGGCAGCAATAATGATTATATTGGAAAGATTGGCGGATGCAATGATATCGAGTATAAGACTCATTTCTCAATATGGAGTATGATGGGTTCTCCACTAATGATTGGTACTGATATCCGTAAGGCAACGCCAGCTTCAAAAAATATATTGCTAAATAAAGATATTCTCGCGATAAATCAGGATTTGGAGGCACGTGGGGCTTACCGTATCAAGCCAGAACCACAGTGGTTTCATGATAATGAAGTATTTATGCTTGTAAAGGTACTTACTAATGGCGACGTAGCAATCGGCTTTTTCAACCTAAGCGATAGCCAACGAGAGATTTCTTTGCTGTTTTGGGATATCGGCTTGCCATATGCTTCAAACTTTTCATTGTCATTGTATGATTGCTGGGAGCATAAGGAACTAGGAGTCTTCAAAGAACGCTTCTCCCCTACCGTACCAGCACATGATTGCCTCGTTATTAGAGCAAGGCTAGTATAGAGTCATGAACAGTACGAGATGTTGCTCTAGCTGTAGAGTGCCACTTATTACCGATGACGTTGCCATTTATCTGAAGCTAGTCTCTATGACAGCGAAGGACTTTCTGTGCATCACTTGCTTAGGAGAAAAGCTCAATTGCGGACGAGAGCCAATTGAGCGATTAATTCAATATTATCGTCAGTCTGGTAAATGTGTTCTGTTTCGTTAATTTCTTACTTGTGCTGATGCAACGACATATACTCTGATGGAGTGTATGTTGTTGCTCTTTTAAATACTTTTGAAAAATATAGTGGGTCACTATAGCCTACAGAATAGGCTACTGATTTTATTGATAAACCTTCAAGCTTTAATAACTCGCTTGCACGCTGAATACGAACCATCGTGACATAACTTAATACTGACATACTTGTTGCCTTCTTAAATAAGCGAAATAAATAACTCCGTTCAATATTCACATGCTCTACAATAGTAGTAACTGTCAAAGAAGTCTTCCAATAATGATGCTCAATATACTCCCTCGATAACCTTACATAATCGGTATCTTCTAAAGTAGCTTGCACTGGAAAAAATTCTATGTAATACGACAGTAACAAACGAATCTTCGCATCAGATCGTATTTTTTCATATGCCTTTAACTCGCCATATAAACGCACATCATAAAAAGAGTCCATTCTTTGCGGAGCTGCCTTAGTTACAGGATATTCCGGCTTCAGGGTAGTTAAAGCTAATAAATGCTGCACTTCGTTCCCTTTAAATTCCAGCCATACATATTCCCATGGATCTAGTCGATCTGGGTAATAATAAATTGGTATGTGCGGAAAAATAATAAAGCTTTCACCTGCAATAAGTTTAAATTTACGCTCACCAATTTCATAATAACCTTGCCCGCTTATAATATAGTGCAATGCATAAATATCCCTTACACCAGGCCCCCATTGATGCATATTAGATGGCTTATAGCCGCTACTAACGTAACTTAAAGTACTCTCGTTATGTAACTGACGAATATCCCCTTCCCCCTTTCCTATACGATTGAATAGCGTTCACAACAATTCGAAATCATCAGAGTCTTTCACATAAGATGCCGTAATAACTATAGAACTAGTATTTATTTTCCCCCTTCATTAATCCTTCGTACATCAGAAGGTGTGATCCCCTTGTACTGTTTATACAGCTTTGTAAAATAGTTCGCGTTCTCACAACCAACTTGGGTAGCAATTTCACCTATTGTAGCCTGACTACTAATTAATAGACGTTCCGCTTCACTTACCCGGCAGACATTAACATATTCAATAAAAGTTCTTCCTGTTAGCTTTTTGAATTGTTTGCAGAAATAAAACTGATCAAGACCTACCATCATTGCTGCCTGCTTCACTGTCAGCTTCTCTGCATAGTGCTCCTTCACCCAATCAATCAGCTGCTTAAAATGATCTCGATTTGCAAAATATGGTTCTCTCTCTATAGCAATAGGTTGAAACTTACTATAATATCGGGCAAGCTTAACTAACCAAGCATAGAGCTTCGCCTTTACAATGAGTTGATATCCTATTTCTTTATTTAGAAACTCCTTTGAAATTTCATCAAGCTCCATCTTATATTGACTATCCCAATCTTCGAATCGTGAAATTAGTAGTGGAAAATGTGTTTTTCCTTCCAAGTACATTGATAATAGTTGAACATGAATAGAATCGTTCATCCACTCGTTAAACAGAGCTGGGTTGAATACAATACAATCCATCTCAAAATCTTCATCCGATTGTGAATAACCTACATGCAAACTTCCTCCAGGTACAAGCAGTACATCTCCTGCTTGTACTTCAATTGGACGACTATCTATATGAAAAACCGCCTGACCTTTACGTACAATAATCAATTCTAGATGTACATGCCAGTGCAAATAAAGGATACAATCACCTTTTTTAATGGTACGAGCTCGATTTGGAAATATTTGAATCGGATAAGCCTTTTGCATAAGTCGTGTATCTTCCCATAACTCCTTCGGATAACTCATCTGCTCTTGTCCACCTCCACAATATAAGACTAATCTCATCCAACATCGGATAAAGTAACCTAGTAAAAGCTGAACTGTAATAGGCTTACTAACATTAATATATGACAATATTGGAGTGTTAACAAGTATGGAGCAAACCATTCGTATTGGCAGACAACCGGTGAAACAGATCTGAAGGAGCTTGCTAAGCGTATTCGGAAATATTGCTCATAATCCAACTGCTTGGGAGCATGACTGGACAAGTACATGCTCTTAACTATGTGAAATCTTGCATCACGGTTCCTGCTAGTTATTATGATATTGCTTCCACTGCTTTGATAACGATGTGATGCGTTG
>DXHF01000432.1 GCA_019113605.1 Candidatus Paenibacillus intestinavium | reverse complement strand
CGAAAGTATGTAGATATAACAAAGTCTGCTGGTGGAGATCATCTATTTCTAGTGAATAAGCAAGGTGAGCAATATTGGAATTTGCAAGGTAAAGTAGGTTTTCCATTCTTCGGAAAGTTGATACTTGATTGTTTACATGGTACGGAGAACGCTATGACACAGAATCATATTTTCAAAGTAGCTGAATTGACGTTGTTAGCTCAGCAACAAGCAGTTGTTGTGGAATAAGTCAGCACAATATCAGTTTAAATGAATATGCCTATAGATCTGGATATACAGATCTATAGGCATATTTTTCTATGGAGTTAACTTGAATGGATAGGCACAATAAATTGAAGCATCTGAGAAGCTACTAAATTACAGCCAATTCCAAGTAATTCACTGCCGAATGCGATTCTTCCTACCATATAAAATGCAAGTCCTCCTATAATATCAAGCGTAAAATAACGCTTTATTACACTCATTCGAAAAATATAAACTTGAAAATTGACATTTTGAGGGGGCGCTAGTAATAACGTCAATGGACAGCCTCCGATCGAAAAATGGTAATCATATAGCTTCAACACATCAAGTTCACCCGCAATTGAGGTCACGAATGTTCTTTACGATTTTATGAATAACGGCTCGTTCAATATGTGCAGTAATTCTTGAAAAAAACTATTGAAAGCGTGTGCAAATTGATATATAGTATTAAGTCCGATCATGTTAGAGGATGTTCAAAACAAACATGCCTGACAGCCACCACCAAAGATGAGTCTTTCTAGGAAGACACCGTATAAAAAGCGCAACTGTGATCACGTACTACAAAAAAAGAGGAGGGAAGGAATGGATAAGCCTATCATTTCATTGCACGGAATTAGTAAGTCTTATCAAGTTGCTATACGTAAAGGAGGCTTAAAGGAAGCGTTCAAAGCGCTAATTAGGCGAGATTATAAAGTTATTGAAGCACTGAAGGATATTAGCTTTCAAGTGCAGCAAGGTGAAATTGTTGGTTATATCGGTCCCAATGGAGCGGGGAAATCAACAACGATCAAAATTATGAGCGGGGTGTTACTCCCAGATAGCGGTAGCTGCAGTGTTATGAATATGACGCCATGGTTAGAGCGGCAAAAATATGTAGCTAGAATCGGTGTTGTATTTGGACAGCGATCTCAGCTGTGGTGGGATGTGCCAGTTATTGATTCCTTCCAGCTCCTTAGAGATATATATCGTATACCGGAAAAGCAATATATTGAAACGTTAGAGGAATTAACGACATTATTGAAGCTCTCAGATATATTACATACCCCTGTAAGGCAGCTTAGCCTTGGTCAACGCATGCGCTGCGAGCTTGCTGCATCTTTACTCCATAAACCATCCATATTGTTTCTAGATGAACCTACGATTGGTCTAGATGCAGATAGTAAAATTGCAGTCCGCTCGATTGTGAAAGAAATTAACGAGCGCTATGGTGTTACGGTCATTTTAACGACGCACGATATGAACGATATTGAGGCGTTAGCACATCGGATTATGATGATCGGCAAAGGAACGCTATTATTCGATGGAACGTTAACACAATTACAACAGCGCTATGGTACTGGGAAAATTGTTCAAGTGGCATACAGCGGACATTTAGTGGATGAAATCTTACCAGGTATTACATTGATCGAGCAAAGTGAAGAAAAATTATCTCTTGCTGTAAATACTGAGTTATGCACCGTGCCTCAATGTATTCAATGGTTAACTGCGCAAATTGAAGTAACTGATTTTACCGTGCAGGCGATCCCGATTGAGGAATTGATTTTGTCGCTTTATAAGGAGCATGCGGTATGAGAACATACACTTCGGTTTGGAGAATTCGCTTTTTGAATGGTTTGCAGTATCGTACAGCAGCTTATGCTGGCATCGCAACACAATTGTTTTTTGGCTTCATATTTATTATGATTTACGTTGCCTTTTACAATCAAGCAACAGTAGAGCCGGATCTTTCCTTGCAACAAGTTGTAGCTTATATTTGGTTGCAGCAAATATGCCTATCGCTTGTTATGCTATGGGTGCGTGATCCAGAAATTTTTGAATTAATAACAAGTGGCAATATCGCCTATGAATTATGTCGTCCAAGCTCGATCTATCCTTTCTGGTATAGTAAGCTACTAGCCCAGCGTGTCGCGAATATGACGCTACGCTGCGTACCAGTGACGATCATTGTATTATTAATTCCCGAACCGTATCGACTAACGCTTCCATCTCATTGGATTACCTTTCTGGCTTTTATCGTTACTTTATTGCTTGCGTTACTTTTAGTCGTTGCGATCTCAATGCTTATCTATATCTCTGTGTTTTGGACAATGTCACCAACGGGTTCAGTGCTGCTATTTGCAGTGTTGGGAGAGTTTTTAGCTGGTCTTGTTATTCCTATACCGCTAATGCCACAGTGGATGCAGTTCATTACTTATGCCTTTCCATTTCGCTGGACGGTAGATTTCCCATTCCGAGTATTTAACGAGCATGTACAAGGAAGTGAGCTTATAATCGGCATTTGTAATCAATTAGGTTGGCTATTCGTTGTACTCGCTGTTGGCTATTGGATAATGAATAAAGCTGTTCGTGCAGTTGTTATTCAAGGAGGTTAGTTATGACATTATATTATAAATATTTAATTATGCATTTACGTGCCCAACTGCAATATAAGGGCTCTTTTCTCATGTTAAGTATCGGGCAATTTTTTATTCCATTTACAATATTTGCTGGTCTTTATTTCATGTTCGAGAAGTTTGGAACGCTGCAAGGCTGGAACTTTGCCGAGGTTGCTCTATGCTTTGCGATCATTCACCAATCGTTTTCATTAAGTGAATGCTTCGCTAGAGGGTTCGATAGTTTTTCTTCGCTTATTATTCGCGGAGACTTTGATCGACTATTGCTACGCCCGCGACATACTGTACTACAAGTTCTCGGCTCTGCATTCGAATTTACGAGAATCGGTCGTTTGTTGCAAAGCTTGATCGTACTTATCTATGCGATTAGTCAGCTCCCACAACTATGGCAATGGCAGCATATCCTTATTATTCTGTTCATGATTGTTAATGGTGTATGTATTTTTATAGGCATTTTTATGCTGGCGGCAACACTATGCTTTTGGACGGTGCAAGGGTTAGAAATTGCAAATGTATTTACAGACGGTGGACGTGAGATGGCCCAGTATCCGCTTAATATTTATGAAAAGTGGGTTATGAAGCTATTTACATTCATTATTCCGTTCGGATTAGTAAGCTATATCCCATTGCAAATGATTTTAGATAAAATGGAAGCTCCGTTATGGCAAGCGATGCTTATTCCTTTCGGTGGTTCACTATTTCTCATTCCCTGTTACTTGATATGGCAATTTGGCGTCAAGCATTATCGTTCAACAGGATCGTGATCTTCACGGATCGATTCGATAAAGAAGCGGGCACTTTTCGTTAAGTAATGATCCCTATGCCAGATGATGCCGATATCGGACTGTAATTCCTCATTCGATAGTGGGATCATTCTAACTCGAGGGTCCATAAAGGAATGCATAACCGAGCGCGGCAAAAGTGAAATACCAATCCCTTCAGCAATTAGGGCAATCGTAATCGCAACAGATGAGCATTCGCATATAATGTTCGGCTCGAAATGATGTTTGCGACAAGCAGCAATAACCTGTTCATGCATATGAGTTGTTTGATCTGTTTTCAGCGTTAACAGCGGTAAACCTGCAAGCTCCTCGATCTGAAACTGCTTCGTATTGCGATATTGATCCCATTTGCTAGGAATGACAACGACGAACGGATCAGAGGGTAATGGCATAACAGCAAGCTGCTTAGGATCAGTAAGTGCTTCGAACGGTAGGCGAGCGAACACAATATCGATAGCTCGTTTTTCGAGCTGTTCACCCAAATAATAATGATCGCCTTCTAATATTTTGAAGTTTACATGAGGGTACAGCCTTCTAAATTGCTCAATCGGCTGCGGGAGTAGCGAAATGCATGAAAATACAGCCCCGATCGACAACACACCACGGACGCCCTCCTGTAGCTCTTTCATCTCTTCAATCGTCTCATTAAATTGCGAAATAAGCGTTTCGGCTTTTTGCTTCAGTACGATGCCAGCATCAGTTAACTGCAAACCTTTACCGTGACGATCAAACAACCGGACTCCTAGCTCATCCTCTATTTGTTTCAATTGGCGACTTAGAGGTGGTTGCTCCATATTCAATATTTTCGCTGCGCGTGTAACTTGACCTTCACGAGCAATAGTCAAAAAGTATTTCAATTGACGTATATCCATGACAACGCTTCCTCTCGATAACATCATACCTTTAAGGTATGGCAACAACATAATATAGATATTA
>DXHF01000431.1 GCA_019113605.1 Candidatus Paenibacillus intestinavium | reverse complement strand
ACCAGTAGCGCCAGTAGCCCCAGCATCACCAGTAGCACCAGTAGCCCCGGCATTACCAGTAGCGCCAGTAGCACCGGCATTTCCAGTAGCGCCAGTAGCCCCGGCATTACCAGTAGCGCCAGTAGCACCAGCATTACCAGTAGCGCCAGTAGCACCAGTAGCACCAGCATTACCAGTAGCACCTGTAGCACCGTCTAAGCCGTCAATACCGTGAGCTCCTCTAAAACCTCTAGGTCCTCTATCTCCTTTTGGTCCTCTAAAACCTCTAGGTCCTCTCTTACAAATAATACATTTTTTCCGACACTTACAACTTTCCCTCTTCTCACAACACTCTGATGTCGTATTAGTGGATATTGGTGTACAATTGTGGGAATGCTTTTGTTTCTTTTTTCTGCACATATATGAGTGTAGTTCTGGCCCAGTGGTATAAACATTTCGTTTCAGTTTTATTTTATTTAAGCGATCCAATTAATTTTCCTCCCTTTATGTTATGGATTAATATTATGAATTGAAACATACTTTGCTCACGGCGATGAGTGGAAATAAGCGATTGTCTAGTAAAGGTAGAGTACCCGCCTAAGGTCTGGCTATAATCTAGCCGAGAGTCTGTTTAGCTTTCTCTAATACATGGTATAATGTAGAAAAATATGGTTCTAAATAGGAGAAGAGAGCATGAGATCATATCAAATAATAAGTAGATTACTAGTAGTTGTACTACTGGCGGTCGGCATAACAGGTTGCGGTTCATTTACTGAGAAAGTTGGAAATTCTGTCATTGGTGAAGGTTCTGGAACAGGCGAACTTATTAGCTTAGGGAAAGAGTCATTCAAGGTTGAGGATTTTGATAAGATTCATATTAAAGCTGATGCGATGGCAATATTCGTAATAAGAAGTACAACGGATAATGCTGAAGTGGAATTGTTTGTAGATAACACGATTGAAAGTCGATTTACATTAGATGCTTCGATTCAAACTAGTAAATTAAATATTAATGTAAAGGAAAAAGAAAAGAGAGGTAGTATTATCAATAACTCAAAGGGTGAAAGAAAACTGAATATCTCGTTGCCTGATAAAGTATTTGATCAATTGGTCATCGACAATAATTTTGGATTAGTAGAAGTTGTTGATTTGAATGTAGAGAGCTTGGATATAAGTGTTGATGCGGGCTCGATTCGGCTTGAAAATGTAATTGGAGAAATGAATCTTACAGTAGAAGCTGGTCAGATTGTAGTAGAAGAGTTTAGTCTAGAAAACAATTTGACTGCAAAAACGGATGCAGGAGCAATTAGAATTAATCTAACGGAATCTCCAGAATCAGCTGAAATTAATTTAGTTAGTGAAATTGGAGCCGTGAACTCGAATATAGAAGGAATTGACTATAGCGTTAATTCGTCGAATAAAAAGGTAGGGACGATCGGTTCCGATGGTTATCATATAAAAGCATCTACATCGATGGGGGACATTCAAGTCGATTCAAAATAATAGTTAAGCAACCTTATACAATGAGCTGATACTCACTGCATAAGGTTGTTTTTTTGCTGTTGTTTTGATAATCCCGATAAAATAAATGCTTTTGAGCAAAATAAGTATAAATTTCCACTTGTCGTTTGAAAACGAAATCGGAATAATCAGGGTACTATATATGATTACTTAATATTGTGAACAGAAGGGAGAAGGAACTATTGAATGATAATCAGATCATTGGAAAAATACAGCAGGGTGAGCAGCATTATTTCAGAATACTTTATGATAAATATTTTGATTATGCAGTGCGGGTGTCAACTATTATTTTACGGAACCAGCAATCATTAGCGAAGGATGTTGTGCAGGAGGCATTTATAAGAGTTTATCGAAATTTGCATCAATTTGATTCGGATCGCGAATTTAAACCGTGGTTTTATACGATCTTACTGAATGAATGCAAACGAATAAGCGAAAAGAACAACTATACGGTAGCTGCAGATGAACAAATGTTGGAGCCATTGCATCAAGATAGGCACTCTTTCATTGAATATGAATCTCTCTATATTGCCATTCAGCAGCTTGATGAGCACAATCGCATACCTGTTATTTTGAAATACATGCATGATATGAAGGATCAAGAGATTGCAGACGTATTACAGGAAAATGTGAATACGATTAAATCACGGCTATACAAGGCTCGTATAAAGCTGAAAAACTTGTTAGAGCGTGAATTTGGAGGTGCAGTTCAATGAAAGATCAACAATTAGATGAGATAATTACGAAAACTTTGCATAATCATTCGAATAGCGATTCTATGAATAAAGAGGAAATGTGGGAAAATATCGCGCAAGAGCTGCAATTAAAGCAAAGCCCGAATGAAGATGCGGTTAAGGAAGAAGGCAATGATCAAGTGCAGCATACACAAGAACGTCTTAGTAAGGAGAAAAACATGAAGAAGACAAATGATCGAAAAGGGAATAAATGGGGATTAATTATAACTTTTGTTGCAGCGGCGAGTATAGTCGGTGTAATGGTAACGTCGAATACAGGTCAAGCTTTTGTTAATCAAATTAAGCAATATTTTGAGCCGGAGAAAAAAGTGATTGAGGAATATGAGGGGATGCCCGAAGAAAAGGATATCGTATTGCAGGATACTGAGTCCGGTTATATCATTTATATTGATGAAGAAAGATATAAGCTTGTTCAAAAGGGAAATCAGGATATAATCGTACCGAAGGTTCCGTTGGAAGAGCGATACCCTGAGGTTTCGATGAGTATTCAGCAGATGGAAGGCGTTTTACCAGAGCAGGTTATTGCGGAGCAGCAGCAGCTTTTGGCAGAGAAATATGATAAAGTTGAAGAACCCGTTCAAGTTACAGAGCCTCTTGAGGCGACACTAATAGCGGCAAAGGACGGTCAAAGCTGGGATAGTCCAGTTGTGAAAGTATATGTACTGCCCAATGGTTACGGGGGAAGCTTTGTCATTACGGAAAAATACTTTCTTGAAGCAGCAGAAGGTCATGGCGCAAGATTTTACTACATGCTAGAACAATTTACGCTTGTAGATCCAATGTAATAAAAAAGTAGGAATCTATTATTTCTACCGCCAATTTTTTAGATGAAGGAGTGTTGAATATGGATTTACAAACGGTTATGCAGGAACTTGAAGCTCTCGGTAAGGACAGAACGAAGAAAATTTACCAATCCAATGGCGCGCAGGAACCGCTTTTTGGCGTAGCTACAGGCCAAATGAAGCCCATTTTCAAAAAAACAAAAATAAATCAA